>NZ_JBQHVP010000002.1:0-271103 GCF_052064435.1 Blautia sp. HCP3S3_B11 | reverse complement strand
GGTAACGTAATATTGCTTAATCTATAAACCACATATTTAGGAGGATATGTCAAGATATTTATATAAAAAATCCAGAATATAAGCCCAGAATGGTTGAATTTTCAGCATTCTGGGCTTAAGTTGACCACATTGGGGTCAGACCCCATAAAGAAAAAATAAACATTTCTAAAGAATTTATAAACAAAACAAAAGGAGCGGTAGCTCCCTACGCTGCTCGGACAAGTCAAAAATCTTTTGATAAATCGCATCCCTCTCCGTGGTGAGCAGTAGGCAATGATCTATGGATCGGCGAAAATGTGAGAAAAAAATTTGATTAAAAACTAATAACTTTGTGTTCTAAAGCAATATTACTTTAAAAATTGTACATTGAATAGAGGGACAAATGATGAAAATTAAATCTGTTGTAAAAACTAATAAAGATCTGAAAAAGAATGGATATAAAATGATTCGGAAACTCCATAAAATGGAAAAGAAAAAAGGGGCTGAAAAAGCATATGGAGCTTCGTTTGAGAATACATACATGTTTGTTTTGTATTGTAAAGGACTGACAGAACTTATCGAAATGGAGTATGGCGAAACTGATGAGTTTGTTTTTTCGTTTAAGAAAAAATGTATAAAATTTAACCAAAAAGCTGTATCCAGCATTATAAAAAGAAAATATGTTCGATATTTTATTGCGGAATTTTTGATATCATGGTATTATATATGTATGAAAGAAAATCTTATACATTACCGCACTTGTGTGTAATATTAATTACCATATGGTATGGTCAGTGAAATACCTGAAGGGGATCTCCGGCAGGAAACTTTTCGAATGTTTTCCGGAAATAAGAAACCAGCTTTGGAAAGGGGAGCTGTGTAACCATTCCTATTATGTGGAAACGGTCGGATCTGTATCGGAAGAAAACATCCGCAGGTACATCGAACATCAGAGCAAAGCTTACTGATACGATGGAGGAGAGGAAATGCTTCTGTCAAAGAAAACATCCATAAAGGTCAGCCGGGAATATGCGAACCTCATCGGGCATATGTGCTATGCAGCATCCAAGCTCTGGAATGTCTGTAATTACGAGCGTCAGCATTACAAAGAAACAGGGATGGAGCAGTATCCTGACTGGTACTATCAGAAAAAAGCCCATAAAGAGGATCTGTGGTATAAACAGCTCCCGTCCCAGACCGCCCAGGAAGTCTGCAGGCTGCTGGAAAAGGCATGGAAGTCTTTTTATGCCCTGAAAAGAACCGGGGGGATTGAGACTCCCAGACCGCCGCGGTTTAAGCAGGAAAGTATCCCCATTACCTATATGCAGATGGGGATCGTGCATGAGCGGGATACGGGCAGAGTCCGCCTGTCCCTTCCAAAGGCATTAAAAAAATATATGGAAGAAACGTATCAGATCCATGAAAACTTTCTTTACCTTGAAAATAAGATTTTCAGGGGCATGGACCAGATCAAACAGATGCGGATCTATCCGCCGGAGAAGGGAAGCTGTAAAATTATTGTTGTTTATGAGGTTCCTGACCAGGAAGAACTTCCACAGAACGGACATGAACTGTCTATTGATCTGGGGCTTCACAACCTTATGACGTGTTATGATTCTGGAAATGGGAAGACGTTTATCCTGGGCAGGAAGTACCTTGCACTGGAAAGATATTTCCATAAAGAGATCGCAAGGGTGCAGGCCCAGTGGTATGGGCAGCAGTCCGGAAAGGGAGTAAAGCATCCGGTCACATCAAAACATATCAGGAAGTTATATAAGAGAAAACAAGACTCAGTAACGGATTATCTGCACAAGCTCACAAGATATCTTGCAGAATACTGCCGGGAACAGGGAATCACCTGTGTCGTTACAGGGGATATCCGGAACATCCGGAGAGAAAAAGACCTGGGACACAGGACAAACCAGAAGTTCCATAGCCTGCCGTATAACAGGATCTACATCATGCTGGAATATAAGCTGAAAAGATATGGGATCCGTTTTGTAAAACAGGAAGAAAGTTATACTAGCCAGTGCAGTCCGCTGTCACCGGAAGTAGGGAAAAGATATGCGGAACCGTCTAACCGGAAAGAGAGAGGATCATATAGGGATGGAAACAGAGTCTATAATGCAGATGCGGTAGGCGCATATAATATCCTGAGAAAATATCACTCCGTATCCGGAGTAAAAAGAGAACTGTCCGTAATCGGACTGAAAACACCGGAAATAATAAAAGTAGCTGTATAGCTCTAAAGAGCAAACAGTAGTGGTGCCATGGATGCACCCTGAATTAAGGCGGTATCCCGCCTTAATTCAGATGCTCTGGTAACTCAGTTACCGAGTAATTCACAAAAAGTGTACAGTATCTGGATCTGCCTCGATAATATTCCCAGGAAACTGGAAAATACCATATCATATTATAAGATGCAGAATTACAAAAATGAGGGAATCAAAGACAAAGAGTTCCGAATTGATTCCAGGGAATCAGATCTTTTGGAGATTATAATAGTACGGCTCGGTGGAGAAGGACAGGAAGAAAAGGGACTTTTGGATCTCTTATATGGATTATTTTCCGGAAACCAGAAAAAAGTATTATCATATATTCCAGATTCGGATAATTAAGTTCGTCAGAAGGAGGTGTCTGATATGTTAAGTATGATTTCTTATGCAGAGGAAAATGGAATAAAAAAGGGCGAAAAAAAAGGTGAAAAAAAGGGTGAAAATCGATTAGGAGCACTTATAAATATTCTATTAAAGAATAAACGTTATTCAGATGCTGAGAAAGCATCTGAGGACGAGGTGTATCGTGAACAACTATATAAAGAATATAAATTATAGAAATGGGTGGTTATTTTGAAAACTCCGGGGACTTAAATTTTCGACGACTGGTGATGCTCGAAAGGGTGCTCGTTTCAATCGGAATTGGAGTCTGCATCCTATGAAGTCCAGGTTTTAGTTTTTGCCATTCTAAAGATAGTCTCAGCATATTGTGCTTTTGTCAAGGACATTGAGGTCAGACCGTGCGTCCAGCAAAGGGCATGCAATTCGACAGGTGGAAATCCTGTCAAATAAGCTGTTAACCAACACACAGCATTTGAAGCGAGTCTTGGGTGTGTTGCAGTAATGTAACGTGCTAAGCGTAGACAGCAAGGTAGTAGGGATAGCTATTGAGCACCGAAATCCCAAGTATTTCCAGAGTGCCGACTCTGTGGTCTGAGGGGAAGGCAATATGTGGGTTTATCGATACGGTGAGATTTCACACAGCTCTGCGGTGTCGGAAGGAACTATTCATGCTATACAAGGATTGTACGTCAACTGGAGAGAGCCTATACTTTCTCTATTTTAGAGAAAAGAAATGGAGTATGTGGTGAAATTGCCGAAAAAAGTAAAATGAGTGTATGTGATTGGATAGAACAGCAGCAGGAAATTATGGAGAAAAGGAGTAATCATTATGGTATACATGTAGAGCTTAGATGCCAGTGGGCTGATTATGGTTACAGTTTTCATGATCGTTTTCTCATGGTGCTTAATTTAAATCAGGGTACCTCTTCTGTCTGGTCACTGGGTACATCTGTGAATAGCCTTGGAAATAAACATCATATTATTCAAAGTGTGGAACATCCACAGATGATGATAGACGCATTTGAAGAATTATGGAATGAGCTGGATGCTCCGGAATGCCTGGTATGGAAGAAAGGAGTATGATGGAGAAGACAATAAAAAAAGATATTTGGGAAATGATCAGTTCGGTGAGTTATAGTACTCATATTGCTGGTAACGCAGGAAGGGCTGATCAGAAATTTTTTGAACATTTGCAGGAAGGTATTGCTGATAATGATTTGGATAAGATATATGAATTCATTGATGCGTATGAGAGGGGAAAAAGTATAAAACCTGATGAATTAGTCTGCAGATTGTTTCAAAAAGCATATAGGGAGGACTCTGCACGTTTATGCCAGCTTTTGGCAGAGAAAAATAACATTGTAGATTATTGGATATTTCTTTCAACTTGCTGTGAAACAGATATGCTTGTGGATTTTGCAAAGATGGATGTAGCATATCCTTGTTTCTATTATGAATGTGCCAGGATTTTGTTGAAACGGACATCGGGTATAGATGAAAAATGCAAAGAGGCAATAATTGCAGCGGTCAAGAGAATTGCTGACAGGGATTTGGCGTTGTGGGAGCGCTGGGTACAAAGAAAGGAACATAATACAAATTGGCAGCAGCTTCTTTTTAGTGTTCTTTCTAAAGTCAGCAGAGAAGCGCTGAAGCGTTTTGCACAGACAATCAATCTGGATATGATGCTGCAGAATCATAAAGAGGATATTGTGGCTTGGGAATTTGAAAGGTTATCGGATACATCAAAAAAATATATCTTAGAAAATATAAGTAAAGATATTTTGGAGAATTGGAATTTATTGTTCGAGAAAAAGAAGAAAAAACATGAGAATTTAAGAGAAATATGGTTTTCTGGTTACTTTAGTTTAATTTTGAATTCTCTTCAATATGATTTGAAAAATAAGGAGGAGTGGAAACTTAGTTTTTTAAATTACGAAAATGTATGCATGGTATGAGAAAACGACACATATGTGTTGCGCTTTTTTCTATGATATAACGCAGATATTTTATATTGTACTGGCAGGGCAGGAAAAGCAGATTATAGAGGCGGATGAAAGCGTGACTCAAAGTATCAGGAAGATACAGTTATTTATACGGCGGCATGAGGATTATTGGAAGGATCATGTTAAACAAAAAATAGAACTGGAACATAGACTAGAGGCGATGTTGTAGATTTAAGTGGAAATTCATAACCAGTAAAGGACAAAGGATGAATATTTTAATAGTAGGAAATGGATTTGATTTGGCACATGGTTTGCCCACGAAATATGCGGATTTTCTGAAGTTTATAGATTTTTTTTACAAGCATAAGGCACAAGAAAGTTCAAGATTAGAATTGATTGCGGGAGAGGATATCAATTGCTATAAGTATTTTACAGACTTATTTAACAGTAAACAAGATTCTGAATTTGATCAGTATTTATACAATCAATCAAGGAAAACCATTCATGAGTTAAGCGATTTGTGCAAGGATAATGCATGGATTAAATATTTTTCAGAGGTGTATAAAAGCAGAGAGCAAAAAGGAAAAGACGGGTGGATTGACTTTGAAAGTGAAATTTCCCTGATTATACAGACATTCAACAGTGTAAGCAGGGATATACAAGAGACCATACAAAAGGGAGGCGTAGGAACGGTGCTTTCACAAAGGCAATTAAACGTTCTTGCACTATTTTTGGAAAAGATGGATAGTTCATCAGGAATGGCGACCCATGTCTGGAAAAAAGAAGAAATTGACTCTTGGAAACAGAAACTTTTGGAGGATCTGAATAAACTTACACGTGCACTTGAAATTTATTTCTCAGATTATATTGAGAATTTTATGCTGGGAAATGGACTGCCAGATATAAAAAATTTGCCATATTTGGACAAAATCTTATCGTTCAACTATACATGTACATATCAGGGAATATATGGAAAACATCAGTTTTTGGAGTTTGATTATGTGCATGGAAAAGCTGATTTAAGGAATGATATCCAATCTACAAATATGGTGCTTGGAATTGATGAATATCTGGAAGGAGATGTGAGAGATAAAGACCTCGAATTTATAGAATTTAAGAAATTTTTTCAAAGAATACATAAGGAAACAGGGGGCTTATATGAAGGCTGGCTTGAGGAAATTCAGTCTGAGAAAAAAATATATGAAATATCAGCAATCGTTAAAGAGAATGGAATAGTTAAAAAGCATCACAGAGTAGTTAAGTACCATAAAGTTTTTATATTTGGACATTCATTAGACATTACGGATAAGGATATATTAAGAAAATTTATTTTAAACGAAAATGTTAAGATAATAATTTTTTACACTGATAAAGAGGATTATAAAAAGAAGATTATCAATCTGATAAAAATTATAGGGCAGGATGAATTGGTAAAGAGAACGGGTGGGAAAAATAAAACAATAGTGTTTCAAAAGATAAATACGTGCACATTGGAATCTGATTCCATGAGGGAAAAATAAAAAAGAATAAAGCAGGGGAAGATTTGTGAATCCAGACAATAGTGCATTTCAGTTTGCTCTGAATTCCAGAATATATGTGGATAAGACAGATCTTATTAGTATGCACGATGGAGAAAGAGATGAAGAAATGTCTTGTCAATGATTGACAATCGGTAGTATATCTGCTATATTGAGACATATATCTGAGAAAAATCGTTAACCGTTCGGTTATTTAATTTCCCTGTGTGACAATATGATAGAAATGATATACAGAAAAACATGACATATTAAAAGTAAAGGGTGATAAGATGCTTACAATTGTAAATGGAGTTACATCTAAACAGGTGCTTGCAAATGAAATTATAAATCTTTTGGAAACAATGGGATTAGACGGATATTTTTATTTGGGCTACCCTGTTTTAGGGGGAATTGATGGAAAAATTAAAGTTGATGCATTGTTAGTGAGCGAACAGACGGGTATTGTGCTTTTTGATCTGGAAACATTAGCAGAAGAAAATATGGAAGATAAAATTCAGTTATTGGATGAACTATATAATAATATGGAAGCCAAGCTGAAAAGATATGGATATCTGTCAAAAAGACGAGTTTTACAAGTGCCGATTAATGTACTGTCTTATGCACCCCTTTATAAAACGAAGAGTGATGAAATTTGTACATCAATAGAAGAAGTAAAGGAATATTTAGAAAGTCTGGAATGGAAACAGGGCGAAGAATATTATAAGAAATTACTGGAAGCGATTCAGATGATTTCACAACTGAAAAAAAGAGGTGGCAGAAAAAATCTTCAGAAGGCTTCGTCAAGGGGATCAAAATTAAAAGCAATTGAAGACCAGATTTCCTGCCTGGACAAGTATCAAAGTAAGGCAGTCATTGAAACGGTAGAAGGTGTTCAACGAATCCGGGGGCTGGCAGGATCGGGAAAAACAATTGTTCTGGCATTAAAGGTAGCATATCTGTATACTATGTATGAAAATAAGATGATAGCAGTTACATTTAACAGCCGGGCATTAAAGGGTCAATTTATTCAACTGATCACAAACTTTATTGTTGAAAATACAAATGAGGAACCTGATTGGAGCAGAATTAAAATAATTCATGCATGGGGAAGTAAAAATTCAGAAGGTCTGTATTTCAATTTTTGTAAGGCAAATAATCTAGTTTGTTATGATTATATGGATGCGTGCCAGAAATATGGAAGAAATTCATCTGCTTTTGACAGAGTATGTGAAGAAGCCGTAGAATCAGTAACGAATCCCCAGCCATTGTATGATGTGATTTTAGTAGACGAAGCACAGGATTTTTCAAAATATTTTCTTCAGATGTGTTATATGTCACTCCCACATGAAAGCCGTATGCTTGTATATGCATATGATGAACTCCAAAGCCTGGATAACAAAAACGTTGAATCTCCGGAAGACATTTTTGGATACAGTAATGGACGGCCGAATGTAGTGCTTGATAACAGTAATGGTAAGGCGGAGGATATTGTCTTATCAAAATGTTATCGTAATTCAAGACCAGTTCTTATTACAGCACACAGCCTGGGATTTGGAATTTACAGAAAAAAAGAGGCACGGGAGGAAACATCGTTAGTTCAATTATTTGAAGATAAACAGTTATGGGAAGATATTGGATATACAGTGAAAGAAGGTGTGATCAGAGATGGAGAATTTGTAACGCTATATAGAACAGAAGAAACAAGTCCTGCATTTTTAGAGGATCATTCGTCAATTGACGATCTTATACAATTTAGAAGATTTGAAAATAATGTACAGGAAGCGGATTGGATAGTTGAAGATATCGAAAAAAATCTGCATGATGAAGAATTAAGATATCAGGACATTATGATCATTCACCCTGATCCCAAAATTACGAAGAGTTACGTGTCACATATCCGTGTTAAATTAATGGAAAAGGGAATTAAATCGCATATTGTTGGGGTACAGACAACACCAGATGATTTTTTTCAGGAGGATTCTATTGCAATCTCTCAGATTTACAGAGCAAAAGGAAATGAAGCAGCAGTTGTTTATCTGATAAATGCGGATCTTTGCGCAAGAGGCATCAACTTATCAAGAAAACGAAATATTATATTTACTGCTATGACAAGATCGAAGGCATGGGTACGGGTTAGCGGAATCGGAGATGATATGGATCTGTTAATACAGGAGTTTAACAGCGTTAAGGAAAGGAATTTTCAATTAGAGTTCACGTACCCGGACAAATCACAACGAAAGAATATGAGAATTATTCATAGAGACATGACTCAAAATGAATTAAGAGATATCAGAAAAAGCAATTCTAATCTGGCGGATATTACCAGTAAACTTGCAAATGGAGAAATTCGAAAAGAAGATTTAGATGAAGATACTGTGAATCGCTTAAAGGATGTGCTGTATAATTGAAAGAACAAGAAAAAGTATTTCGAGAGTTAAAGAAAGTTACAAGGGAATTGATCAGATGTGGACTGGCAGAAGAATATAACTATCCTGTAATTCAACAAATGGATATTGTATGGGAAAAATATCAAAATATTTCGTTATATTTAAGGAATATGGATTACAGTACAATTTATGATGAAATAGAAAAAAATCATAATTATAATGTTAAATTGCCAGATGGTGGTATCATACAGTTGATGTATCGCTTTAATAGAACGGGAACAGAATTGATTTCGCACAGATTGGGGTATTATCCATCACCGTCGTATGAACTTTATCAGAATGATCCGGAATTATACGATGTTGACTATATTTACGGAGATATTTTAAATAAATCTGTATTGCCTGTGATTATTCGAGCTGATTACAATCGAGATCCGGAGGAGAGCGAACTGCATCATCCATATTCACATATTACTTTAGGGGGATATAAAAATTGTAGAATTCCTGTAGATCGTCCAATATCACCGATGAAATTTGTGAAATTTATTATGGAACATTTTTATTATGTTCCGAGTTCACAGTTGGAATTCAATTTTGAAATTGAGGGTATAGTAGCTTTCGAAGAACATATTGCAGAAAAAGACATAAATAAGAGCAGAATAATAGTATGAAAATGGAGAATGAAATGTGGGGAATGTTTGGGTCTGACACTATGAAGTATAAATAAAAAGAATGAAGCAGCGCTAAAAGATCTATAAAAGAACAATAAAATCGGATATGGAGTGGTAAGAGAGAAGAAAAAAGCCAGAGAAAGAGTGAGCAGGAAATTATAGTGTAAGTAGTTTATTGACAAAAGAGATAAGAGGTCATATGATAATGGTGCATGCGTTGGTAGATTTTTAGACGAGCACAAAAAAAGGGTAAAAATGGTAATTTACAGAAAATTCAGTTAATTACTTGTAAAAATAGCTCTAGGAAAGCAGTAAAATCAAGGGTTCCGAGAGGCTACCGTAGAAACGAAAGTAAGCCCGAAATTCCGAAAAGAAAAAGAGAGCATCAGATATATCCAAGAGAAGAATCTCCGGATATGCTGATGCTTGACTTGTTTTTAACTCATTTAAAGACAATGAGGAGCTGTCAGAAGAATATGAGGCTATCGTATAGATGTTTTGAGTTAAGAAGGGATACGTGGAATGAATAAGTAGAATTCTGTAGTTGCTATGTTCCCTCAAAAGATATATACTTAAATTACAAATAAAAGCTGGTCAAGGGAGAGACTTATGGATGTGAAAGACAGTATTTCTGTAACACTAAAGACGATAGATGGAAAAGAAACGAAAGATCAGTCAGCAAAGAATATTTTTTCATATAAACCAATTATGAGTAATATTCTAAAATATACTGTAGAAGAATATAGAGACTGCTCCCTGGAAGAAATTATGAATTGTATAGAAGGTGATACGATTCAGACAGGAACCGCGTTGGTAGAAGAGGATATGGCAAAAACCATACGTGGAGAGGATATAGAATTTCATACGACAGATGAAGCACCGAAAAATGTCGGGGTCTGACCCTATGAAGTACCCAAGAAAAGAAGTAGAGGATTTGATTGGCGTAGGAACAACGAAAGCATCAAATAGAATAGATTTCTGCACAATTATACTTATTTCTGTATCTCCCAAATGCGGAGATACAGGAGTAATTTACAGGCTCTCTTTCTTGTCCATCCGGCAGCGTTTATCCAGGTGGCGGTTGATCAGAAGCAGGAATACAATTGTTGAGAGGACAGAAGAGATTCCGTCAGCAACAGGTTCTGCGAAAAAAGCCGCTTTTGCACCAAAGAAAGAAGGCAGGACAGCTGCACTGATCACAAAAAGAGATTTTCTGGTAACGGAGAGCGCAAGTCCTGTCTTTGGACATTCCAGGGCAGTCAGCCCGTCTACAAAGACATACTGGAAGCTTAGCGGAATGATCATCAGTGTATAGGTACGGATGACCCAGACAGAGAATCTGATATACTGTGGATCAGTGGTAAACAGAAGAACAAAGTACCGGGGAATAAACCGGGAGAGAAGGAACATGATGGTGGTAAAGATAAGCATTACTCCCAGAATGTTCCTTTCTGCGTCCTTGACCCTGTTTACGCATCTGGCACCGTAATTGTAGCTCAGGATTGCCTGTGTACCTCCGCTGATCCCGATCATAGGTGAGGTGATCAGAAGCAGATAGCTTTGAGCAATGGTGGCACAGGTGATCAGCATATCGCCCTGGGAAGCACCACCATATTTCTGGAGCACTGTATTCATAAAGATCAGGATCAGGCTGTCTGTGGCCAGGATCAGAAAAGGAGAAAATCCCAGGGAAAGGATTTTTTTTATGACTTTTAAGTTGTATTGTCCGAAGGTAATCTTTACAGGAACCTTTTTTCCTAACAGGAAGGTCATTGCAAAGATGCAGGAGAGTATCTGCGAAATAACCGTTGCAATGGCAGCGCCGGAAATTCCCATATGAAAACCAAAAATAAAAATCGGGTCTAACAGGATGTTACATCCTGCGCCGATCAGTACGGTAAACATTCCTACAAGGGGGAAGCCCTGACAGTTGATAAAGTAATTAAGCCCTGTAGCCATCAGTGCGAAAAAGGTACTTGTTGTATAAATGGTCAGATAGGTATTGGCAAAGGGAAAAGTAGCCCCACTTGCGCCAAACCACATAAGCAGCTTATCTTTTAGAAGAAGAAAGCTGATAGTCAGCAGAACAGAAAAAATACTGAGCACCAGAAAAGAATTCGCCAGTACCTGTTCTGCTTTTTTATGATTTTTTTCTCCCATTCGGATTCCCATGGTAATGGAACCTCCGATTCCTACCAGAGTGCCAAAAGAAGTGAGAAATGTAACGATAGGACCGCATACCCCTGCACCTGCAAGAGCCAGTGCACCATTTTGGGAAATATGTCCGATATACATCCTGTCAATAATGCTGTAAAGTACATTGACAAATTGCGCGGTCATAGAAGGGATGGCAAGCTGGAGCACCAGAGTGCGTACGGGTGCCTTGCCAAGATTTGCTGTTGTGTTCATTTTAATTTTCCTCATCCATTCGACAGGGACTGCCGCATCTGTATGTGCAGCAGCCCCTGTTATTAATCATTGTCAATTCTAACAGATATGGACAGAAAAAGCTATGATTTTTGAGATATTGTCCTTGTAAAAGATATTGAGAATAGCCTCTCGGGGTCAGCCTCTCGGGGTCAGACCCTAAATGGATATAAACTGCCGGAGATTCTGGAAAAATATCTTGGAAAGAAAGAGACGGGGCTGTTTCTGGATCTGGCAGCTTATTCTCTTATCAGTGAAAATAATGCCGCACAGTATTATCCTTCTTATGCTTACAGTTTGTAATATATAAACCGAAGGAAGCCTATACCGGGCTTCCTTTTTAAATATCAGGGGAGATCGAGGTCTCTTATCTTCAGATATTCCACAAGCTTAAAAGACATTCTCAACAGAAACTCTGTCATGGGATCGTTTAAATCGGCTTTACCTATTTCAATGATTTTTTCCATTCGATAAGCCAGCGAATTCCTGTGAATACACAAAATGTTAGCTGTTTCCTTATTGTTATGGAAACACTGTAGATATACCTCAAGTGTATGGTAAAGTTCATTTCCCGTTCTCTGGTCATATTTATTCAGTCTGTAAAGGGCAGGGTGGATATAATCTGCAAGTTTTTCTGGTTCTTTGATCTTGTTCATCATTTCGTAGAACTCAATTTCAGAATACCGATGAATTTGATGCTCCATCGGATACCTTCGATCCCATGATATTTCCTTCTTAAGGTTATCAGGGATTCTGTGATTCCATTCAAGAACTGTCCGCGCCTGCTGATAAGCTCTGTAAAATTCATCCATTTTTGAAAAAACCAGGGAGATTCCTACATCCAGATGATACTCTGCCATCGTTTTAAGCATTATTTTTTGAGTATCTACCAATATAACAGAACTCTGATCTGGTACAAGAAGGACTAGTGCATTGTCGTGGACAGTCATATATGCTTCCGGAAAGATATGTCGGATCACAGGATAAAGCTGCTGCTTTAATTTATTTTCCTTCAAAAATGTCTTCGGTTGGATACAAAGTGCATACATTGCATCAGATACTCGAAGATGAGAAATGGAATCTGCCAATATATCAGCCGGAGTTCCAATCAGCAGGGCTTCAAGAAGCTGCTGATCCGCACTGGTGTACTGAAACAGTTCAGGATGATAATGTCCAACTACAGAGCTGATTGCCCGGCTTACCTCACTCATAGCTGCTAAGTGTTCTGCGGTAAAAGGGATATTGTTTCCTATCATTAGAACAAAACCAACCTGAACACCGTTTAAAAACACTTTCGAACTACATTTACGATATGGTGATTCCGGGCAAGATACTTCAACAGCCTCAATGCTGGCTGAAGCCCCCTGGACAGCTTCCAATGACATTACATTTTTAATGAAATCGTATGTACAATATCCACGTTCAATATTCTTTTTCCATAATTTATCCGTAACCGGAATTGATGTGGAATATGACAGGATACGGAATTTCTTGTCACAAAATACCAAGGAATATCCTAATTTGATGGATGCAGAGTTAATCACTTCATCCAGACTATGGGAAGAGTGGCCTTTTCGAACCAGTTCTTCATATAAACTAACCTGTTCATGTGTCTGAAGAAACTGTTTTGCTGCATTAAAAACCGCAAAAAGCTCTTTTGCCTGTACTGTTGCACGATCCGTGCAAGAATAAGGAAAAAGATAGTTTTCTCCACGAACAAGGATACATTGAGAAGGCTGCATATCAGGAGACAAGACATTTGGATAACCAAAATAGACAATATCTGTGGCATATCTTGTTTGAGTGCCATCCAACAGTTCTACATCTCGTATTTCATGAAGATCAGTAGAACAATTTAGTATTATGTTAAAAGTTTTTTCATTTTTTAAATAATTAATAAGATCGGAAAACAGCATTTTCATACTCCTCTTTACAATTCTTTATGAATAATGCACAGTGTTTTGCGGATTATTATTAATTATAGTGCATTGTGCATAAATTCACAATGTCTTTTTTATATTTATGCCGTTGTTTTTTTACAAAGAAAATGTTATTTTTAAGCCATAATATCAAGAGACACAAGTAAAGGAGGGCGTACATGTATCAGGAAATTTTTAAACAGGGAAAAATTGGAAATATTACACTTAAAAACCGACTTGTAATGTCACCGATGGGTACAAGCCTGGCGGAGATGGATGGGTCTCCATCGGAAGACATGATTGCATTCTATGAAGCACGTGCAATTGGTGGCGCAGCGCTTATTATTCCGGAGATTGCAAGGGTAAACGATCTGCATGGTGCAGGGATGATGCGTCAGCTGTCTGTTTCAAAAGACAGACATATCGAAGGTCTTGCAAAGCTTGCAGAAACAGTACATAAATATGGGACAAAGATATTCATCCAGCTGCATCACCCTGGACGTGAAACAGTAACTGCTCTTACAGGCGGCCCGGTAGTATCTGCTTCAGCAATACCGTGCAAATATCTTCAGCAGGAAACAAGGGCTCTTTCAACAGAAGAAGTAAAAGCTTTGATCCAACAGTTTATCTCAGGTGCTGTACGAGTAAAAAAGGCGGGTTGCGATGGAGTAGAACTTCATGCGGCTCATGGGTATCTATTACAACAGTTTCTTTCCCCTTACACAAATAAACGCGAAGATGAGTATGGTGGTTCCTTTGAAAACAGGCTTCGTATGATCACTGAGATCATAAATGGAATCCGTGTACAGTGTGGACCAGACTTTCCAATCGGTGTCCGTTTAAGCGTGGAAGAATTTCTGGATAAGACAGGAGTAACAGAGGATTATATCCATATCCAGGATGGAGTTAAGATTGCAATGGCGCTTGAGAAATGCGGGATTGATTTTATTGATGTGTCTGTTGGTTTATACGAAACAGGAAGTGTATGTGTAGAGCCAATCTCTTTCCCCCAGGGTTGGAGAAAAGATCTGATCAAGGCTGTAAAAGATCACGTTTCTATTCCAGTGATAGGAGTTTCCTGCATACGTGAACCACAGGTAGCTGAGAATTTTTTGAAAGGAGGTATTGTTGATTTTGTCTCCATGGGAAGAAGCTGGCTCGCAGACGAACAGTGGGGACTCAAGGTACTTGAAGGAAGAGAGAATGAAATTTGTAAATGTATCAATTGTCTGCGCTGCTTTGAGAGCCTGAATGCATGGATGGGCGCGGGTATTCCGGCGGAATGTGCAGTTAATCCACGTGCATGCCGCGAACGTCTTTATGGAAATGCAGAATATGACACTCAGGAACATAAGGTAGTAGTTGTGGGTGGCGGACCATGTGGTATGATCGCTGCTAAAACACTTGCTGAACGCGGCATGAAGGTAACACTGGTTGACCGCCAGAGTGAGCTTGGAGGTACGATAAACCTTGCAAAGAAGCCTCCTTTCAAAGAACGTATGGGCTGGATTGCCGATTATTATAATGTTGAATTTGAGAAACTTGGAGTTGAATTAAAACTTGATATGGAAGCGACTGCGGATAAAATTGCAGAAATGAATCCGGACGCGGTACTTGTAGCAACAGGTTCTAAATCTGTCATTCCAGGATCTATTCCCGGAATAACCGGAGAAAATGTATATACGATCGAAGATATTCTTGTCGGAAAAGCCGGATTGAAGAATAAAAAAGTAATGATCATCGGAGCAGGTGTTACGGGACTTGAAACAGCAGAATATCTCTGTCACGAAGGAAATACTGTTGTGCTTGCGGATATGCTTGACAAAGTTGCTCCTAATGCAAATCATACAAATGTTGCAGATGTATGTGGAAGATTGAAAGAATACAATGCCCAGTTCATGATGGCACATGCCCTTAAAGAGATCAAAAAAGATGGAGTTGTTCTTGAAAGATTGAACGATAAGATAAATGTGGAAGTCGCTGCAGATGCTGTTGTTCTTTCACTTGGTTTCCGTCCGGACAACCATCTTGTTGAAGAATTAAAAGAAAAAGGAATCCATGCTCAGGCTATCGGAAATGCTGTGAAAGACGGTACGATTGCTCCTGCATCCAGAAGTGGTTTTGAAGCAGCAAGGAAATTGTTTAAGACATCTGTCAAAACTCCAAGCTTTATCACCGCTCCGGAGGAAATGCCTAATTTCGGTAAGATCTCTCTTATGAAAAATCAGGAGGGAATATATCTTGCATACCTCACCGATCCTGCGGCTATTGCAAAGGTTCTGCCTGCACCGTTAAAACCATTTTCCGTGCCTGTAGTTACGGTATCTGTGTGCCATGTTAAGGAGCCTACCTTTGCTGATGA
This sequence comes from Blautia sp. HCP3S3_B11, assembly GCF_052064435.1. Taxonomy (NCBI): domain Bacteria; kingdom Bacillati; phylum Bacillota; class Clostridia; order Lachnospirales; family Lachnospiraceae; genus Blautia; species Blautia sp. HCP3S3_B11. The sequence continues at coordinate 255,280 of NZ_JBQHVP010000002.1, read as the reverse complement.
TTATTATGAAGCAATCCTTGGTGTTTACTGTACATATGGAACACAGCTTGGATTATATCCAATAGGGCTTGTACTTGGGGGAACCGGTGCAGAAATGGCAGTTCAGTGTGGACGTGACAATGGATCAATTCCAAAGAAACTGGGATCTGAATTTGTAATCCGTCGAAACAATGATCATGTGACCGCTCAAGTCTGCCGTCGTGGTACTGAACTTGTAAATATTGATCTCAAGATTGGTGAATATAATAACGCAATGACCGGAATGCTGTATCAGTTCCCAGAATCCGGTAAAAAGACATACGGCGGTGGTTTCTACTTCCACCTTGACCGCGAACCGGATAAAGAAGGAAAATCACATTTCCAGAATGGTGCTCTGCTTCAGAATCTCTGTGAATACAATTACCATTCATGGGAGCCTGGTTTTGCAGCGATTAAATTACAATCGTCCATTGATGATCCATGGGGAGAACTTCCAATCAGAACAGTCATTGGAGGTGCGTATTCCTCAAATGATCTGATGGTTCATAAACTGAATTTATGTGAAGAGATTGACGCAGATGTTCTGGCACCGTATCTGCTTACCGCACGGTATGACAGAACAGCATTCATGGAAACAGGAAGAAGATAAGGAGGGCATTGCCATGAAGTTTGAAAACAAAGTAGCAATCATTACCGGTTCAACAAGAGGAATCGGAAGAGCAACCGCAGAACTCTTTGCAAAAGAAGGAGCAAAAGTCATAGTTGTTGGAACAAAGGAAGAACTGGGAGAAAGCTGTGTGAATGAAATCAAGGCGGCCGGAGGAGAAGCAATTTTCTGTAAAACAGACGTGACATCTGATGAAAGTCTTGATAACCTGGTTAAAACAGCTCTGGACGCCTACGGAAAAATAGACATTCTCGTTAATAATGCAGGAGTAGGCGGAACAACTGCCAATATGAATCAGATCACAATGGATGAATGGAACACTGTTCTTGCAACAAATCTCACAGCACCATTTGTTCTTTGCAAGAAAATAATCCCTATTATGGAAAAACAAGGAGCCGGAACCATCGTCAATGTAGCTTCCATGGCAGCAACCGCAGCTGGCCGCGGAGGGCTTGCTTACACTTCTGCCAAACATGGCCTTCTTGGACTCACCCGTCAGATGTCATTGGATCATGGACGTACAGGAGTGCGTATAAATGCTGTTCTTCCAGGACCGATTGCAACAGATATGATTGCACGTGTGCTTGCAGTTCCACAGCATCCGGTGACAATGAAGATTGGAATGAGTCCGGCAAAACGTCCTGGAGAACCTATCGAAGTAGCACAGGCTATTGCATTCCTCGCATCAGACGAAGCTAGTTTCATCCATGGAGCAGCTTTGGCTGTAGATGGCGGATATACGATATTTTAAAAATAATTGATATGCATTGGAAAAAGGAGTCGTTTGGACTCCTTTTTTTCAGTACGTAAGATCTGACTGCGGAGATAAATCGAAATATAGTACCATTAGGAAAATCATCCAACAGGTATTGATACTACTTCTTATTGACGCTATAATTAGTTTAAGAATAAACGAAGGAGGATTTCACGATGAAAAAAAATCAGCATTTGTTCCTATTAATTTTTCTTTCACTATTCCTGCTTTTGGGAATGCAGGTAAGCGTGTCTGCCGCTATGCAATCCGGCGATTATAATTATACCGTATCAATTACCGGAAAATATCCTGATCAAAAAAGCACCATTTACCGTCAAAAAAATGGTACTTATACGAAACAAAAACTCATAACAGTCTCTGGCTGTGCTACTCCTAAATTAGTATATAAGAATGTACTGTATTATGAAAAAGACCACATGCTGCATGATATTACATCCGGGCATTGAAGAATTTTTTAATTATATGCTTGAACAGTACAGAATTCCGGGACTTGCAAAGGTAGCAGGAAGTTTCTGTGCGATAATGTTTGTGTTTGCGATTGCATTCTGGATAATGCCGATTATAGAGAAATGGAAATTCGGATATCATAAGCTGTGCTATTATTCAAAACAGATATCTAAGATATATGCTGTACATATAGGTGTATATTATGTGATTGGCGGTTTTGCTGCTTTTGGTGGATTCAGTGTAAAAGGATGCCTGATATGGTCAGTTATTGTGCTGGTAGTAACGGATTTGCTGGTTCAGGGATATATTTCGATTGTAAATAAGATAAAGAGTGGAAAAAACTAATAGAAAGCAACAGGAGCATATCATGTACATTCAAAATTATACAGAAGAATTAATTAAACTGAGACGATATTTCCATCAGCATCCAGAGCTTGCGCTTCAGGAGGTAGAAACTTCTGCATATATTCAAAAGTATCTGAAAAATTTAGGGTATGAAGTAAACCATGTAGAACCTACAGGAATTATTGCAGAACTTCCAGGTCTTTCGGACAGAGAGAAAATGGTGGTTCTCAGAGCTGAAATGGATGCGCTGCCAATACAGGAGCAGACGGATATGGCATATGCTTCGGTAAATGATGGATGTATGCATGCATGTGGACATGATTTTATTATTGCTGCTGCGTTGATTTTGGCGAAAATTGTGGCAGAAGAACAGGAGAATTTTCCTGTCAGGATTCGTTTTCTTTTTGAACCTGCAGAGGAGATCGGAGAGGGAGCAAAAAGGATGCTTCAGGCTGGCGCTTTAGAGAACCCGAAAGCGGATGCTTTCCTGATGTTTCATTATGCAGCAGATATGACACTGGGGATGGCGGTTCATCAGGGACAGGCATCTTCTATGATCAACAGTATGCAGATTCATGTTCATGGAAAATCCAGCCACTGGTGCGAGGCAGAGAAAGGGATTGATGCCATTTATGCCGCCTCACAGGTAGTCAGTGCTATTCATGATCTGAATGAAAATTTCAAAAAGAAACATATAAATCCAGGAAAATATATCGTAGGAATTGGTACAGTTCATGGTGGTGAATATACGAACATTGTTGCAGATCATGTAGTGTTGAATGGAAACATCCGTGCAGTTCATGAAGAAACATATGTTGCGTTAAAGGAAGAACTGGAAAAATGTCTGCAGGAAATTGAGATAAGGACAGGGGCAGACATCCATATGGAATTTCCGAAATCTCCGGTGTATGCATTCGCAAATGATGATGAACTGGTACAGACTGCAAAATGTGTCGGGAAAGAAATATTTGGTGAAAAGTTTGTTCTGGAGGGAGAAGACGAACTGTTTTTATCCGGTGACAATGCCTATCGGTACTTCAGGGAAACAAAAGGGCTGTTTACCGTATTTCTGGCAGGAATTCGCGGAGAAGAATATCCCCTGCATCACCCGAAATTTCGGCTGGATGAGAGGATTCTTCCATTCAGTGCAGAAGCACTGTATGAGATAGTCAGGAGAATAGGAAGCAAAGATATTACGGATTCGTTCACATGAATATTGGTATGGTAACTCCTGAGATGCAGGGGCGTCAGCTTTTTTGATAAAATTATGTATAAAAGCAGATAGAGCTGATTTTATGTAGTGAAAAGTAGAATCAGGTGATGATCTTTTCTGAGACTTATCTGGTTATTATTTTAGTGTACTAAGTAAATAAGGCAGAGTATGTCTCAGATATTCCTTTTGCTGCAGTGGATTATTCAGAAAAGCATCGGAGCAGGCGAACCAGGTATAACAGGTATCTTTGGTGGCTGCTTTCCGGTGCTTTTTACCAATTCCGGATCCGAGAGATTTTGGGATGACAGAGTCTTCTTCCGGAAGATAATAATAATCTTTCGGATTGGGATAGTATTGTTTCAATTTGCTATTTTCTGCTTTGGCAATAAATTTCACGAGTTCATCTTCCCCTGTCAGATAAAACTGTTCATTTCCATTAGAAAATTTCTGCGGCAATTTACATGGAAGCTTCATTTCCAGAATCAGGTTTTCACCGTCAAATTCCACATATGTAATTTCATATTCTGAATTATAAATGCAAAGATAACCAAGCATTTCAAAAATTCTCCCAAGTCCGAGTACATCTTCCAGATTATGGCCAAGGACTTCATCAGATATAACATGGTCTCTCTTTTTCAGAAAATCTTTATAAAGCTGAATGCATTCTTTTCCATTGTCATAAATTCGATTTTTGATTCCGAGAAATTCCTCCAGGCATGGCTGTTTCATGGCCGGGAGTTTCAAAAGTGTCTTTAATGGCTTCAAGGTCAGGTAGAGATCCAGGGAAATTTTTCCTTCAAATGGGGATGGAAGACCATATTTTTCATATCTGGCTTCCAGATAGGGCTGATCGAAGCGTTCTCCATTGTAAGAAATCAGGCAATCATACTGTTCAAGGAATTGTGAAAAAATTCTCAGAATTGTTTCTTCTTCCTTGCTATTTTCGGCCATCCATTGATAAAAAGTCCAAGTTTCATCTTCAATTCCAACAGCTCCGACCAGGTATAAATACGTGGTTTTTCTTGATAATCCGGTGGTTTCAATGTCGAAAAAAACAGGTGAAAAATTGTATTTCCGGAAGAATTTTCCAGTGAAAAAATTAACAGTCTCAAAGTCTGGAAACCCTTGTAAAATGGGCATTTTTTTAACAATCATGTTAACATTTTTTCCTTTCTGAAATTGTATTTAATTATACACAAGAAATTGAAATTTGGGTAGTGCTTTTTTTGAAAAAATGGTTTATAGTATAACTGTAAGTGATAAAAATATACAAAAAAGGGAAGAAAAAGCATGTGGAATTTATCAATTTTGAGGATTGATTTTCAACACCTCATGAATTGGCTTATCATATGTAGTTTCTTTAGTCTGTATAAAAGGCTTGTTATATCTCAGATAGGAAAAAAGCACTCTTGAGATGCTTAATATAAAAAGGAGGGAACGAAATGGGAATTTTAACCTTTAAGGGTGGTGTTCATCCTTATGACGGAAAAGAATTATCCAAGAACAGTCCGGTAGTGAAATATCTGCCTAAGGGAGATATGGTATATCCTCTTTCCCAGCACATCGGTGCGCCGGCTGCGCCGATAGTTCAGAAAGGAGATCATGTGCTTGCAGGACAGAAGATCGCAGATGCGGCAGGATTTGTCTCATCACCGATCCACGCATCTGTTTCCGGTATGGTAAAGGGAATAGAGCCACGCCTGACAGCAACAGGATCCATGGTTAATTCTATTATTATTGAGAATGACCAGAAATATGAGAGTATAGAATACACTCCTGCGAAACTGGAGGATTTATCAAAAGAAGAGATCCTTGCAAGAATCAAAGAAGGAGGAGTTGTGGGAATGGGCGGTGCCGGATTCCCGACACAGGTAAAACTTGCTCCGAAGGAACCGGATAAAATTGATCATATCCTTGTAAACGGTGCTGAGTGTGAACCGTACCTTACCAGCGACTACAGAAGAATGTTGGATGATTCTGAGAAGCTGATCGAGGGTTTGAGAGTTATGCTGAAGCTTTTTGACAATGCGAAGGGATATATCTGTATTGAGGATAATAAGCCTGACTGTATTGCGAAGCTGAAAGAGATGGTAAAGGATATTCCGCGTATTGAAGTTGCGGAGCTGATGACTAAGTATCCACAGGGTGGTGAGCGATTCCTGATCAAGGCCGTTACAGACAGAGAGATCAACTCCACCATGCTTCCGGCAGATGCAGGATGCGTAGTAGATAACGTAGATACAGTGATTGCTGTTTACGAAGCTGTTATCCTTGGAAAACCTGTTATGGACCGTATCGTAACAGTAACAGGACAGGGAATTAAGAATCCTCAGAACTTTGATGTTCTTTCAGGAACAGATATGGCAGAACTGATTGAAGCTGCCGGTGGTCTGACAGACAATGTATCTAAAGTGATTTCCGGTGGCCCTATGATGGGATTTGCCATGTATGATACTCATGTACCATGTATTAAGACAAGTTCTGCATGCCTCTGCCTGGAGAAAGATGATGTGGCAGATGCTGAACAGACAGCATGCATTAACTGCGGCAGATGCGTAGGAGTCTGTCCTGGGCATGTCATTCCTGCAAGACTTGCAACTTTTGCAGAGCATGGTGACATGGAGAGCTTCCAGAAGTTTGATGGTATGGAATGTTGTGAGTGTGGCTGCTGTAGTTATATCTGCCCGGCCAAACGTCCGCTGACCCAGATGATCAAATCTATGCGTAAGATGGTTCTGGCAAGCCGTAAGAAAAAGTAAAAGGGGGACATCATAATGGAGCAGATGTTACATGTATCATCCAATCCCCATGTCCGGGATAAGATGACAACAAGCAAAATCATGCAGCTGGTTGTGTTAGCGCTTTTGCCGACCACGCTGTTTGGAATTTATAATTTTGGCGTTCGCGCATTACTGGTAGTAGTGATCACAGTTGCTTCCAGTGTATTCTTTGAGTGGATCTATGATAAGCTGATGCACAAGAAGAATACGATCACAGACTTCAGTGCGGTTGTTACAGGTTTATTACTTGCATTAAACATGCCGGTATCTATTCCACTCTGGATGCCTGTACTTGGCAGCGCATTTGCAATCATCGTTGTAAAACAGCTTTTCGGAGGTCTGGGACAGAACTTTATGAACCCGGCGCTGGCAGGAAGATGCTTCCTGATGATCTCTTTCGCAGGAAAGATGACAGACTTTGCAGTAAGTGATAAGTTCAGAGGTGCTGTGGATACAGTATCCGGTGCGACTCCGCTGGCAGCCCTGAAACAGAATGGATTTACAGACAGCTCTGTATCCGTATTACATATGTTCCTTGGTGATATCCAGGGTACGATCGGTGAGACATCTGCACTTGCGATTCTTATCGGTGCAGCAATTCTTCTGATTTTCAAAGTTATTGACCTTAAGATTCCGCTTACTTATATCGGATCTTTTGCAGTATTTGTAATCCTCTATATGTTAGGAACAGGAAAAGGATTTGACGTAAATTATCTGTTTAGCCACATCTTTGGTGGTGGTCTGATGCTTGGTGCATGGTTTATGGCTACAGATTATGTCACAACACCGATCACACCTAGAGGACAGTATGTATATGGTGTCTGTCTTGGTGTGCTGACCGCGATTTTCCGTCTTTTCGGCGGTTCCGCAGAGGGCGTATCCTATGCGATTATTTTCTGCAACCTGTTAGTTCCTATGATTGAACGTGTGACTCGTCACCCGGCATTTGGGAAAGGGGGCAAAAAAGCATGAGTAACAGAATTATCAAAGATACGATCGCTATTACAGTGATCACACTTGTTGCCGGACTCGCACTTGGTGTAGTCCAGGATATCACAGCAGATCCGATTGCAAAGCAGGAAGCGCAGGCGAAACAGGATGCGTACAAAGCAGTATTTGTTGACGCTGACAGTTTTGATGTAGTAGATGTAGACGCAGATGCGCTCCAGTCTTTCCTGGACGAGAACGGATATGCCGCACAGTCTATTGATGAGACAATGCTTGCGAAAGATGCTTCCGGTAATGAACTGGGATATGCATTTACAGTAACTACTTCTGAAGGTTACGGCGGAGATATCCAGTTTGCCATGGGTATTCAGGATGATGGAACATTAAACGGAATTTCCATTCTTTCCATCGGTGAGACCGCAGGTCTTGGTATGAGAGCAAACACAGATGCATTTAAAGATCAGTTCAAAGATAAGAAAGTTGATAAATTTGAATATACAAAAACAGGTGCCACAGCGGACAATCAGATTGATGCTTTAAGTGGTGCCACGATCACAACGAATGCCATGACAAACGGTGTCAACGCCGGTCTTTGTGCATTCCAGTATGAGAAAGGAGGAAATCAGTGATGAAACCAAACACACCTGCAGAACGTTTGTATAACGGAATCATCAAAGAAAATCCTACCTTTGTACTGATGCTTGGTATGTGTCCGACACTGGCCATCACCACATCTGCAACTAATGGTATCGGAATGGGACTTACTACAACCGTAATTCTTGCGGCATCTAACCTTATGATTTCTCTGTTACGTAACTTTATTCCGGACAGAGTACGTATGCCTGCATTTATCGTAGTTGTTGCTTCATTTGTAACAGTTGTACAGCTCCTTTTACAGGGATTTATCCCAAGTCTGTATGACTCTCTTGGAATCTATATTCCTCTGATTGTAGTAAACTGTATCATCCTTGGACGTGCAGAAGCATATGCATCCAAGAATAAACCGATTGCTTCTTTATTTGATGGTATTGGTATGGGACTTGGATTTACCTTGAGTATTACCTGTATCGGTGCAGTTCGTGAGCTGATCGGTGCCGGTTCTATCTTCGGACACCAGATTCTTCCTCTGGCAGATGCTGCAGCAGGTAAAGCTGGTTATGAACCAATTACGATCTTTATTCTCGCACCTGGAGCATTCTTTGTTCTGGCAGCTCTTTCAGCATTACAGAACAAATTTAAACTTGGTGCTGCCAAACGTGGCATTGATCCGAGTAATCCGGATTGCGGCGGAAGCTGTGCAGCCTGTGGAAATACCATGTGCAAGGGAAAAAGGGGGTAATGGATTATGAAAGAACTTTTGATCATACTTGTAAGCTCAGCAATCGTAAATAACGTAGTCCTCAGCCAGTTCCTTGGTCTTTGTCCTTTCCTTGGTGTTTCCAAGAGTGTGGAGACAGCAGCCGGTATGGGCGGCGCGATCATTTTCGTTATCACACTGTCATCTTTTGTGACAGGTATCATTTATAATGCTATTCTGGTTCCTACAAACCTGACTTATCTGCAGACAATCGTATTTATCCTTCTGATTGCTGCACTGGTACAGTTTGTAGAGATGTTCCTTAAGAAAGCAATGCCTTCTCTGTATCAGGCACTTGGTGTGTATCTTCCTCTGATCACAACAAACTGTGCTGTTCTCGGTGTTGCCCTTACAAACGTACAGAAAGGATACAATGTCCTTCAGGGAACAGTTAACGGATTTGCAACAGCAGTCGGCTTTACGATTTCTATCGTGCTGATGGCTGGTATCCGTGAGAAAATCGCATACAATGACATTCCAAAATCCTTCCAGGGATTCCCTACAGTTCTGCTGACAGCCGGACTGATGGCAATTGCCTTCTTCGGATTTTCAGGACTGATTTAAGGAGGGGACTGGTATGAATATAGGAGCAATTATCGCGGCAACTGTACTGGTTGCGGCAGTAGGCCTTTTTATCGGTATTTTCCTTGGAGTGGCCGGTAATAAATTTGCTGTGGAAGTAGATGAGAAAGAAGTAGCCGTACGTGAGGCTCTTCCTGGAAATAACTGTGGTGGCTGTGGTTATCCTGGCTGTGATGGTCTGGCAGCAGCAATCGCAAAGGGTGAGGCACCTGTAAACGGATGTCCTGTAGGCGGTGAGCCTGTCGGCAAAGTGATCGCAGCGATCATGGGACAGGAAGTTGTTGAGACAGCCCGTCAGGTTGCATATGTGAAATGTGCAGGTACCTGTGAGAAGACAAAAGATAATTATGAGTACACAGGTGTGGAAGATTGCGAAATGATGGCATTCATTCCTGGCGGCGGAGCTAAGGCGTGTGGATTTGGATGTCTTGGATTCGGAAGCTGCGTGAAGGCCTGTCCGTTTGGCGCGATTGATGTAGTGAACGGTGTGGCTGTGGTTGACAAAGAGGCATGTAAGGCATGCGGTAAGTGCGTTGCGAAATGTCCGAAACATCTGATTGAGCTTGTTCCTTATGATCAGACTACATTTGTACAGTGTAGTTCTCATTCAAAAGGTAAGGCTGTTACTTCTGCCTGTGAGGTGGGATGTATCGGATGTAAGAAGTGTGAGAAGACTTGTCCGAATGGGGCAATTACGGTTGATAATTTCTGTGCACATGTAGATTACAGTAAGTGTACAAACTGCGGAGCCTGCAAAGAGGCTTGTCCGAGACATATTATTCAGTGATTATGGAGAGAACTGCTATGGGAAACTATGGCAGTTCTTTTTAAATAATGTCCTGCGTTGTACTAGAAAAAACTAAATAAATTTATTTCAGGAATCCGAATATACGTTTGCGTTCTGGGAGGGGATGTGTTATGATGGTTCAGAAGTGATGAAGATGGAAACGGAGGAAGCATTATGATTGCATTTGTTCGTGGAACGGCGGTGGATATGACCGAGAATTCTGTCATTGTTGAGGCAGGGGGAATCGGGTATGAGATATATATGACGGGTACGGATCTTTCGCAGATTCATATGGGAGAGGAAGTGAAGATTCATACTTATTTTAATGTGAGAGAGGATGCCATGCAGTTGTATGGTTTCAGGTCTAAGGATGATTTGCAGATGTTTAAGCTGCTTCTGGGCGTGAACGGAGTAGGGCCGAAGGCGGCTGTTGGAGTTCTGGCGGGAATTACTGCGGATGAATTGAGATTTGCGATTCTTTCGGATGATGTGAAGACTTTGTCTAAGGCTCCTGGAATTGGTAAGAAGACAGCCCAGAAATTGATTCTTGAGTTGAAGGATAAGATGAAGCTGGAGGATGCTTTTGAACTGAAGCTGGCTCATGAGCAGGAGAAGGCTGTTGCAGGACTTGGAGAGATTTCGGATGGCAGACAGGAAGCTGTGGAGGCGCTGGTTGCGCTGGGCTACAGCAGTACAGATGCACTTCGCGCTGTGCGTAAGGTTACGGATGTGGCACCGGATGATGTGGAAGGACTGCTGAAGGCTGCGTTGAAGAATTTTTAAGTGATTGTTGAAAGGTCAGGAGCAGTATTAAATGGAGAAACGTATTATAACTACAGATGTGACGGAGGAGGATTTTTCGCTTGAGGGGAATCTTCGTCCGCAGACTCTGGATGATTATATTGGTCAGGAGAAGACTAAGAATACTTTGAAAGTATATATAGAGGCTGCCAAGCAGAGGCATGATGCGTTGGATCATGTGTTGTTTTATGGTCCTCCGGGGCTTGGTAAGACGACACTTTCCGGTATCATTGCCAATGAAATGGGAGTTCATATGAAGGTGACTTCCGGTCCTGCGATTGAGAAACCGGGGGAGATGGCGGCTATTTTGAATAATCTGCAGGAGGGAGATATTCTGTTTGTCGATGAAATCCATCGTCTGAACAGACAGGTGGAAGAGGTGCTTTATCCTGCGATGGAGGATTATGCGATTGATATTATGATTGGTAAGGGTGCCTCAGCCAGATCGATTCGTCTGGATCTGCCTAAGTTTACTCTGGTAGGTGCAACTACGAGAGCAGGACTTCTTTCTGCACCGCTTCGTGATCGTTTTGGTGTGATGCACCATCTGGAATTTTATACGCATGAGGAATTACAGACGATCATTATCCGTTCAGCGCAGGTTCTGGGAGTGGAGATTGATGCGAAAGGTGCTGCGGAGATTGCCAAGAGATCCAGGGGAACGCCGCGACTTGCCAATCGTCTGTTGAAGAGAGTACGTGATTTCGCACAGGTGAAATATGACGGAAGGATTACTTATGATGTGGCCTGTTTTGCATTGAATCTGTTGGAAGTGGATCAGTATGGACTTGATAAGATTGACAGAAGAATTTTGCAGACCATGATCGTGAACTTTCAGGGCGGACCGGTCGGCCTGGAGACACTGGCGGCGGCTATTGGAGAGGATTCAGGTACTCTGGAGGATGTGTATGAGCCTTATCTGCTCCAGAATGGCTTTTTGAACCGTACACCGCGTGGGCGAATGGCTTCCGCACTGGCGTATAAACATCTGGGGTATCCGATGCCTGATAAAAACTGAGTAAAAAAATGTTAAAGAGATAAAAATTAAAACTTTTTTAAAAATTCCTATACATTTCGACTGCTTTCGAGTATAATGAAGTAAATGTCTGAGAATCTCAATAAATAGGAGACAGATAATCCTGATGGTAAATTGGATGATTTTATTTGCCTGATATGGGCAGGAAATGACATATATGTATATTTACAGAGACAATTCAGATTACTGAAAAATAGTAATAATTAAGATACAGGAGGCTCGTACGGATGGCGGTCAAAAATACAGCAAAGGTAATCATAGGAGGTAAGATTATTACGCTGGGAGGTTATGAATCGGAAGAATATTTCCAGAAAGTAGCATCCTATATAAATAAAAAGATGGATGAATTAAGCGGTATGCCTGGTTACAGCAGACAGCCGATGGAAACTAAGCATACACTTTTAAGCCTGAATATTACGGATGATTATTTTAAGGCAAAGAAGCAGGCGGAGGTTTTTGAACAGGATTTACAGCAGAAGGATCAGGAGATGTATGATCTGAAGCATGAACTGATTTCGCTTCGCATGCAGATTGAGGAAGCTCAGAAGAATGAGCAGGAAGCACTTGAACAGAAGAGCCTTCTGGAAGGAAAGAATAAAGAACTGGAAAAGCAGATTGATGAGCTGCTGAAATAATAAGAGGGGGGATTGCTTCGGTGATTTCCCCTTTACGATTTGTTAGTGCTTTTATAGCAATTCCCCAAAATAATGCAATTAATTCAGATTATCAGAGCGTGAAGTCCCGCGCCAGATATCTTTGTCGTGCGTCAGCACGCCGGCAGATATCTTCCTTGTCCTTCGTACTCTGCTGGATTGTCTTATTTGCATTATTTTGTAGAATTGCTATAGAATGAATAATATTTTAGAATGAGGTATGTAAGTGAGAAGAGAAGAGATAGAACTTCTGGCACCTGCAGGTTCCTATGAGGGATTTGAGGCTGCAATCGGTGCAGGAGCAGATGCGGTTTATGTGGGTGGCGCAGCATTTGGTGCGAGAGCCTATGCAAAGAATTTCGGTGAAGAGGAACTTCTTCGTGCGATAGACACTGCGCATATTCATGGGAAGAAGTTGTATTTGACAGTAAATACGCTTCTAAAGAACAGAGAACTTTCCGAACAGCTTTATGATTATCTGCTTCCGTATTATAAGGAAGGCTTGGATGCGGTGATCGTTCAGGATTTGGGTGTGTTTAAGATGATCAGGGAGATGTTTCCGGGAATGCATCTTCATGCCAGCACACAGATGACGGTAACTGGTCCTGAGGGAATGAAGTTTCTGGAAGAGCAGGGAGCGTCCCGCGTGGTAACTGCCAGAGAACTTTCCCTTGATGAAATCCGGAGAATGCATGAGACAAGCCCGATAGAGATAGAATCGTTTGTCCATGGAGCATTATGTTACAGTTATTCGGGACAGTGTCTGATGAGCAGCATCCTTGGGGGCAGAAGCGGAAACAGAGGGCGTTGTGCCCAGCCATGCCGCCTGCCGTATCAGACAGGACTGTGCGGAGAATACAGGGAGGAAACTGAGAATCAGAGAAGTAAAAACTGCACGAATAAGAGTCACATAAATAAAAATCGTACGAATAGAAATTTTGAAAATAAAAATCAGAGTAGCAGAAACCGACAGGATAAATTTCAGGAAGAAGTATGTCCGCTGAGTTTGAAAGACATTTCTACAATAGAAATTCTTCCGCAGATTATTGAGGCAGGAGTTACTTCCCTTAAGATAGAAGGAAGAATGAAACAGCCGGGATATACAGCGGGAGTAACATCTGTATATAGAAAATATCTGGACATTCTTTTTGAGAAAGGTGCTGAGAATTATAAAGTAGCGGAGAAAGACAGACAATATCTGCTGGATTTGTTTAACAGAGGCGGTTCCTGCACCGGATACTATGAGATGCAGAATGGTCCATCTATGATGGCGTTCACAAATGAGAAGAAGACTGGAGATATCACGCCTGTATTAAGAAAAAAGAAAGAAAAAATTCAGGGAACGTTAATTCTTTTCCCGGGAAGTCCTGCTATACTGGATGTATCCTGCAGGGGAATTCATGGATCCGCATCCCTCGGAGAAGTGCAGTATGCACAGAATCAACCGCTGACTGGGGAACGTATCCGCTCACAGATGGAGAAGCTTGGAAATACGGAATATGAGTGGGAGAATCTGGAAATTCAGATGGATGAGAGCATTTTTATCCCGATGAAAATGTTGAATGAAGTCCGCAGACAGGCGTTGGAATCATTGGAAGAAGAAATCCTCAAATCATATAGAAGAGAAGAAGTAGAAAAAAACAGTCAGCATACAAACAAAAAAGCAGTTAAAATACAAAAAACGCTGCCAATTTATATATCATGTGAAGAAAAATCCACCGCTCTTGCGTTATATAAAAGAGAAGGGATACAGGGAATGTACCTTAACGGTGATGCGATGGAAGCCTGTCTTGATGAAGGTGTGAGCAGAGGAATGGAAATGTATCTGTCACTGCCACACATTATGAGAGGAGAATTTCCGGAAAATCTTCTTACCCAGATAGATAACTGGCTGGACAGAGGAATGACAGGATTTCTTGTAAGAAACCTGGAAACTTTTGCAATTCTTAAGAAAGCCGGGCTTGCAGAGAAATGTGTGCTGGATCACAGCGTGTATACATGGAATGACGAAGCAGTTGATTTCTGGATTGGACAGCATGTTATGCGCAATACAGTGCCTCTTGAGCTAAATGAGGGAGAAATCCGTCACAGAAATAATCAGAATAGCGAGATGCTCATTTATGGCTATCTGCCGCTTATGATTTCTGCTCAATGCGTGCATAAGAATGTCTATGGGTGTAATCATAAAGAAGAGTGGGTGACTATGAAGGACCGCTATGATAAGGAATTTACAGCCAAATGTGTATGTAATCCATGGAAAATGGAGAATACAAATTCCCGCATACCCTGCTATAATATCATTTACAACAGTATCCCTTATGGTCTGCTGAAGGAAAAATCACAGATAGACAGACTGGGTGTTTCTTCCCTGAGACTTGCATTCACAATTGAGAAACCGCAGGATGCAGTAAAGATTTATGAAGAGTTCAGGGACGTTTATCTGAACGAGAAGAACCCTCGGAAGCGGGACTATACTAAGGGACATTTTAAAAGAGGAGCCGAGTAAGGCATATGATTAATGTAATTGTAGAATTATCCAAGTATGTGATCCTTACCCTGATGGTAATTTATACTTTTCACTGTTTCTATCTGGTGAAACAGCAGAGTGAGGAAGAGAGAAACGAATCGCTGCGGCAGCAGCTGATGCTTATCTTTTTTATGGATTTCACTGCGTTTCTGGTCATCTACCTGAAGACTGGTAAGTTTCAGGTTATTCTGTTTTATGTAGAGATGATGGCGTTTTTTGCAGGAATCCAGATTCTGTACAGACTTATATATAAGAAAGCATCGATTTTACTGCTGAATAATATGTGTATGCTTCTGAGCGTTGGATTTATCATGCTGTGCAGATTAGATGTATCAACGGCAACCAGACAGCTGGTGATCGTAACCGGTGTGAATGTGGCAGCACTTGTCGTTCCGGTACTGATCCGAAAAATGAAATTTCTCAAAGATCTGACATGGGTTTATGCCGGAATCGGAATTGTCCTGCTAGCGGCGGTACTTGTGCTTGCACAGACAAGCTATGGAGCGAAGCTTTCTCTGATGGGAATTCAGCCATCAGAGGCAATTAAGATCACATTTGTATTTTTTATGGCAGCATTATTGAGAAATGATGCAGATTTTTCAAAAGTAGTCCAGGCTACTATAGTGGCAGGGCTTCATGTTGGTATCCTGGTGCTTTCCAGAGACCTGGGAAGTGCGGTAATCTTCTTTGCGGCATACCTCGTGATGATTTATGTTGCTTCCAAGAATGTAGGATATCTGGCGCTTGGCCTTGGCGGCGGTTCGGCTGGAGCAGTTATTGCATATCATTTGTTTGGGCATGTACGCCAGAGGGTGACAGCATGGAAAGATCCTATGGCAGTATATCAGAATGAAGGATATCAGATCGTTCAGTCATTGTTTGCGATTGGAACCGGCGGATGGTTTGGAATGGGATTATGCCAGGGCTCCCCTGAGAAGATTCCGGTTGTTAAGAATGACTTTATATTCAGCGCCATTTGTGAGGAAATGGGGTGTATTTTTGCAATCTGTCTGATTCTTGTATGTATGAATTTCTTTCTGATGATCGTAAATATTGCACTTAAGATAAAGAAACCATTTTATAAACTGATCGCGCTTGGCCTTGGTACGGAATATGCATTTCAGGTATTTCTGACAATAGGCGGAGCAACGAAATTCATCCCTATGACAGGTGTGACACTTCCATTGGTCAGCTACGGAGGAAGCTCTGTGGCGAGTACGGTGCTGATGCTGGCAATTATTCAGGGATTGTATATTTTGAGAGAAGATGAGGACGAAGAAATTGAGAGATATCGAAGAAAAGAAGCGGCGCAAAGAGCTCAGGAAGCGTCAGAAGCGCAAGGCTCAGGAGATTTCTAAAAAAAGAAGACCCCGTAATCAGGAATATACACTGGTATCCTGTTTTTTTGTGCTGATCTTTGTCAGCATGATTGGGTATCTGGTCTACTTTAATTATGCAAAGAGCGATGATTTTATCAACAGTCCGTATAATACAAGACAGGATACATTTTCAGACAGAGTTGTCAGGGGAAAGATCATATCTGCGGATGAGCAGGTGCTTGCCCAGACTAATGTTTATGAAGATGGGACAGAGGAGCGTACCTATCCATATGCAAATATGTTTGCTCATGTGGTTGGATATGATACAAATGGAAAAAGCGGACTGGAATCAGAAGCGAACTTCCAGCTTCTGACATCTCACGAATTCTTTCTGAATCAGATAAAAAATGAATTTCTGAATCAGAAGAATACGGGTGATTCTGTAGTGACAACCTTAAATGCGGATCTTCAGACAACGGCATATAATGCACTTGGAGATAGAAGAGGTGCGGTAGTTGCGATTGAACCATCTACGGGAAAGATTCTGGTAGAATTAAGCAAGCCGGATTTTGATCCAAATACGATCTCCCAGAACTGGGATACATTGGTTAATGATTCCAATGACAGCAGCCTTCTGAACAGGGCGACCAACGGAGCGTATCCTCCGGGTTCTACATTCAAAGTGGTAACTGCTCTTGACTACTTCAGAACAAAGGGAAGTCTGGAAGGTTTTTCTTATCTCTGTGAGGGTAGCATTACCATGGAAGATCATACAATCAGCTGTTATGGTGGAACAGTTCATGGACAGGAAGACTTTTACAGTGCTTTTGCCAATTCCTGTAACAGTGCGTTTGCGGAGATTGGAACTATGCTTGGTGGAAGCTCTTTGAAAAAGACGGCAGAGGATCTTCTTTTTAATAAGAGCCTTCCTCTTACTTCGTATAAAAAGAGTACGTTTACATTAAATGGTAAGTCTTCGGTGGCAGAGGTTATGCAGACTGCAATCGGTCAGGGAAATACCCTGGTATCTCCAATGCATATGGCGTTGATTACCAGTGCGATCGCAAATGGTGGCGAACTGATGAAACCATATCTGATTGATTCGATAGTCAGCTCAGACGGAGAAACGGTCAAGACAACAGAACCGGAGAGCTATAAACAATTAATGACTACAAACGAGGCGAATATCCTTGGAAAACTGATGAAAGGTGTTGTAGAGAATGGAACGGCATCTGCACTGAATGGAAGAGGATATACGGTAGCAGGCAAGACCGGATCTGCGGAATTTGATGAAAATGGCTCCAGTCATTCCTGGTTTATTGGTTATTCGAATGTAGATAATCCGGATCTCGTGGTAGCTATTATCGTTGAGAATGGTGGTACGGGAAGCGAAGCAGCAGTCCCGATTGCCGGACAGATTTTTGATGCATATTATTATGACAACTGATAATTAAAGAAATGCTCTGTTCAATGAGGATTTTGAAAAAATCTTTGAACAGAGCATTTGGTTTATATTCAGTAATATCGGTAGCATTAATGTTCATTATCTTCTCGGTAATACAGTCCCAATTTATTCTGGCTTGCCAGCAGCAATTGGAATTTGGCTTGTGTATCTTGGGATAGCGGTGTATGAACAATAACGTGAACAGTGTTACTGTTCACTCCGTGCCCAGTAACACGCTACGCGATGCACAGAATTTATGCTAATCGCATAAATTCGCGCGGTATGTCTCGGGTTTTCTGTGACCTTCGCTCACAAAAAACACCTCGCGGAATACTACCAGTGAACAATAACGTGAACAGTAACAACTGCAATGATTTCATATTTACGGGTTGCGGGTTTTGGGAAAAAGAGGTATACTATATTCAGTTTATAATACCACGCAAAACAGGAGGGATTGCATTATGATAGAAGCAACGAGCTGTGGCGGTGTGGTAATTCATCGGGGTAAGATTCTTACATTGTATAAATCTTACAGGAACCGTTATGAGGGCTGGGTATTACCGAAGGGAACAGTGGAACTGGGTGAGACGCATGAACAGACGGCATTGCGGGAAGTGATGGAAGAGGCTGGAGTGCGTGCGACCATTGTGAAATATATCGGGAAGAGCCAATATAACTTTACCGTTCCGGAGGACGTGGTTTCCAAAGAGGTACATTGGTATCTGATGACTGCGGATAATTATCATAGTAAGCCCCAAAGAGAAGAGTTTTTTGTAGATTCCGGATATTACAAATTTCATGAGATCTACCATCTGCTGAGATTTTCCAATGAAAAGCAGATTGTAGAACGTGCTTATCAGGAATATCTGGAAATGAGAAGTAACGGACTCTGGGGAAAACAGCATAAGTATTATTAACGAGAACAGGGCTGTGTTTTTTACGACGCAGCCCGGTTTAAATTCTGGAGAAAACGGGAATACTTTAAATGAATTACGTTACAGAAGAAATGCCTGTTGGGATATAAGACTGAGAAATAAAAAGGATAAGCTTATTGATTTGGTGTAGGCAGAAATGAGAGAAGGTGTAAGATGCTAAAGTGGCAGGAGAATTTTCTGGCAGGGAAATCTGTAAAGAATCCCGGTAAGATAAAAAAGAAATTAAATAGTGGAAAACTGGTGCCAGGCATTTATCTTCTTACATTATCAGAAAATCCATCTAATCTTATGGATATTATTCCGGCAGCGATGTTATTCCAGAAGAGCTTTTACGGAATCTGTCCTGAAATCATAGGAATGGCAAAGGGCAAGGAGGAAGCTCTGGAGATGGTGAGGAGCCTGATTGATGAAATGTATACGGAGACAGGAACCTTTGCAATAGCTGAATATATAGAAAACAGGTGAGAATATGTTACATATTTTATGGCTGATCCTTAAGTTTATATTGATCATACTGGGGATCCTGCTGGGACTTCTTTTACTGGCAGTGCTTCTTGTTCTGTTCTGCCCTGTGAGATATAAGGTATCAGTTGTTAAGACGGAAGGCGACTGGAATCAGATAGAAGGAGAAGGCGTTGTAAGCTGGTTATTTCATGGAGTTTCGCTGAAAACTGAATGGAAAGATCAGCAGATGGAAATGTCGTTTCATCTATTTGGAACTCCCGTAGATAAATTATTGAAGAAACGCCAGAAGAAAAAATCAGATTCGGAAAATGTGAAGAATACTTCAAAGAAATCCGGAACAAAAGAAACGAGATCTGAGGCGACAAATTCAAAGAATGAAAAGCGTGAATTAGAAGCAAAATCATCGAATGATTCGTCAGATCAAGGCGCAAATTCTACTGAAAATAAAATTCAACCAGAAGATACAGCTTCAGAGGAGGTTTCAGAACAGAAAACGTTCTTTATTAAAAGAATATATGACCGAATTCGAAATATATTCAAAGGAATTCGGACAAAATTGCAAAATATTCGCAGGACACTCAAGAAAGTCAAAAATAATCTGTCCTGGTGGAAATCTTTTCTCGAACATCCGAGAGTAAAAGCTGCCAGAACTCTGGTGTGGAAACATGCGAAATTTCTTCTTAAGCATATTTTCCCTACAAAGATAGAAGGACAGGTTGCATTTTCTTTTGAAGATCCTGCTCTGACGGGAACAGCACTTGCTGTACTTGGTATGACAATTCCTTTTCATAAGAACTGTGTTCAGATCAATCCTCGCTTTGGTGGAGAGAATTATCTGCAAGGAAATATCAGGACAAAAGGCAGAATCTATGGATTTGTTTTTCTGCGCGCTGCATTGATCATTTATTTTGATAAAAATATAAAATACGTTATAAAACGTTGGAAAACCAGGAGGGCATGACCATGGCAAACGAAAATAACTTTAAAGAAACTGTAAACTCATTATTCAAGGGAATGGACAGCTTTATCTCTGCAAAAACTGTAGTGGGAGAAGCAATCCATGTAGGTGATACGATCATCCTTCCTCTGATGGATGTCTCTTTTGGTGTAGGTGCCGGTGCTTTCTCAGGAGAGAAGAAGGATAACGGCGGCGGTGGAATGGCCGGAAAGATGACTCCATGCGCAGTACTTGTAATTCAGAATGGAACAACCAAACTTGTCAACGTGAAGAATCAGGATGGACTGACCAAGATTCTTGATATGGTGCCGGATTTTGTAGATCGTTTCACATCAGGAAAAGGTGACGATGAACCAATCAGTGAGCCTGAAAAATAAGACAGAAATCCGTTATAGGCATTCATAATAGAGTTTTTGCATAAACTATATCAAACCAATGAAAAAGAAAAGGTGCAGGAGAATTGGAAAAGCTGATAGGTTTTATGCTGTTTTTCATAGGGCTTGGGATGGTGATCGGATTATTGATCGCAGAGAATGTGATCCTGGTAGTTTCAGCCGGTATTTTCCTGTTGCTGGGATATCATCTTTTCTGCCACTGAAAATAATATATAAAAGAAAAAGAGACTGCAGGATCAGCCATGATTTCTATAAAATTTTGTAGAATATCTGGCAGACTGTGGTTTCTTATATTTTTATCTGATAATTGTGGATTTTAACAGATTAGGTAAGTTTCATGTAATTGTAAATATCCATTGGATCATTGGAAATGAGAGGCTGGTTTTCGAAAGGGTAAAAAAATACCCCTGTAAAAACAGGGGCAATTGGTGTTATTATGCTCTTTCTACTTTACCGGATCTTAAGCAAGAAGTACATACATATGTCTTTCTAGCTCCGCCTTCAGCAGTTTTGATTTTAACGGATTTTACGTTAGATTTCCACATTTTATTGGATCTTCTATGTGAATGACTTACATTATTTCCGAAATGAGCAGCTTTTTCACAGATTGCACATTTAGCCATGATAGCACCTCCTTGACGCTTTATTGTTACTGTCTGCTGTGTGTCTGGTGTCTAAAACAGTAACCTTGTGTTCAACAGATTACATTGTAACAGATGAATTGTGCTTTTGCAAGCAAAAAAAGGAAAAAACTCAAAAAATTATATTTCCTTTTCTGTAAAAAGAGGTTATAATACACTTACATACAATATATTAATTGGAGGTAACCATATGAATGGACGTATAGATTCCGGATTAGGTCAGATTATAATTGACACAGATGTAATCGCAACCTACGCAGGAAGCGTTGCAGTAGAGTGTTTTGGTATCGTAGGTATGGCTGCAGTCAGCATGAAAGACGGACTGGTTAAGCTTCTTGGTAAGAACAGCCTGAAACATGGTATCAGTGTCAGAATTACTGAGGACAATAAAATCCGCCTGAATTTCCATGTTATTGTGGCATATGGCGTAAATATAAGCACAATTGCAGATAACCTTGTCAGCAATGTCAAATATAAAGTCGAAGCCTTTACAGGAATGGAGATTGACAAGATCGATATTTATGTAGAAGGTGTACGTGCAATTGATTAGGATAGAGGAGGAACTTGTGGTGAATAACAAAACCATAGATGCCAGAATACTTTCCAGAATGTTTCTTGCAGGAGCCAAGAATCTGGCAGCTAAGAAAGAATGGATCAATGAACTGAATGTATTTCCGGTACCGGATGGAGATACAGGAACCAATATGACAATGACAATTATGGCAGCGGCTGCAGAGGTAGGATCTCTTGGAGAGCCTGATATGGAGTCACTGGCTAAAGCGATTTCTTCCGGTTCTCTGCGCGGTGCAAGAGGTAACTCAGGTGTTATCCTTTCACAGCTTCTTCGTGGTTTTACCAAAAGTGTTAAAGACAGCAAGGAATTGGATGCCAGCGCTATAGCAGCAGCGATGGAGAAAGGTGTGGAGACTGCATACAAGGCGGTTATGAAACCGAAAGAAGGAACAATTCTTACTGTTGCAAGAGAAGCAGCTGCGAAAGCTGTTGAAATTGCAGAGACAGCAGAGAATCTGGATACATTCTTTAAAGGTGTGATTGCTCATGCAGAGGAAACTCTGGCGAAGACACCGGAGATGCTTCCTGTTCTGAAAGAAGCAGGAGTAGTGGACTCTGGCGGACAGGGACTCCTGGAAGTATATCATGGTGCATATGATGGTTTCCTTGGTAAAGAGATCGATTATACTCAGTTTGATAAAGCGAAAGGACCTGCAGTAACTAAGATTGATGCTCAGACAGAGGCTGACATTAAATTTGGCTATTGTACAGAATTTATCATTCTTCTGAATCAGCCGATGTC
Source organism: Blautia sp. HCP3S3_B11 (assembly GCF_052064435.1). Classification (NCBI taxonomy): domain Bacteria; kingdom Bacillati; phylum Bacillota; class Clostridia; order Lachnospirales; family Lachnospiraceae; genus Blautia; species Blautia sp. HCP3S3_B11. The sequence goes on along the minus strand of NZ_JBQHVP010000002.1, from coordinate 232,911 downwards.
CGAGGAGACAGAACATGAATTCAAGAAATTCCTTATGTCACTGGGTGATTCAATCGTTCTTGTCGCAGATGATGAAATCGTGAAAGTACATGTTCATACAAATCATCCTGGACAGGCAATCGAGAAAGCTCTTACATTTGGTGCTCTTTCCCGCATGAAGATTGACAATATGCGTGAGGAACATCAGGAGAAACTGATCAAAGATGCCCAGAAGCTGGCGAAAGAGCAGGCTGAACAGGAAGAGAAAGAAGTAGCAGCACAGCCTCCGAGGGAAGTTGGATTTATCTCCGTATCTGTTGGTAATGGAATGACAGAGATTTTTAAGGAACTAGGTGTAGACTATCTGATCGAAGGTGGCCAGACAATGAACCCAAGTACAGAAGATATGCTGAATGCAATCTCAAAAGTAAATGCAAAGACCATCTATATCTTCCCGAATAATAAGAATATCGTTCTTGCTGCAAATCAGGCAAGAGATCTTACAGAAGATAAAGAAATCGTAGTTGTTCCGACTAAGACAATTCCGCAGGGAATCACTGCTATGATCAGCTATGTGCCTGAGAAGAACAGTGCTGAGAATACAGAGGCAATGCTTCAGGCAATCGAGAATGTCAAGACAGGACAGGTTACTTATGCGGTTCGTGATACCAGAATTGATGATAAGGAGATTCATGAGGGAGATATCATGGGTATCGGTGATCATGGAATCCTGGCTGTTGGTAAGGATCGTGTGGAAGTTACGAAGGAGACTGTTGCAGAGATGGTGGATGAGGATTCTGAGGTGATCAGTATTTATTATGGTGCTGATACTGAGAAAGCGGAAGCTGAGGAACTGGCAGCAGCACTTGAGGAGGCTTATCCGGATTGTGATGTGGAACTTAATGCGGGCGGACAGCCGATTTATTATTATGTTATTTCCGTTGAATAATGGTCGTTAGGATTTAAATGAATATTTATAGGTAAATGAGGACGGATATAGGTCGCCGGAGAGGTGAGGTATATCCGTTTTCGTATTTTGACTGAATCAAGTAAGTCCCCTGCGGAGGTTGCGAAGAGCAATAAGCAGTGGGTGGGACTGGAAAGGAATCTGTTATATATGTCAACATCTTTGCGTACGTTGAAGGGTGTAGGTGAGAAAACAGAGAAGCTGTTTTCGAAAATCGGGGTGACGGATGTGGAGTCGCTGTTGAGTTATTATCCCCGGAATTATGATGCGTATGAGGAGCCGGTGGAGATTAAAGCAGTGGAGGAGGGCTCTGTTGTGGCAATTTTCGGGACGGTTGTTACGGGGGTATATGTGAATCAGGTGAGAAATCTTCAGGTGATTACAACTACGGTGGCGGATCTTACAGGGAGGCTTTCGGTTACCTGGTTTAATGCGCCGTATTTGCGTTCTACGGTGAGAAAAGGGTGTGCTTTTGTTCTGAGGGGAAGAATCGCGAGAAAGCAGGGAAAGCTGCAGATGGAGCATCCGGAGATTTTTACTCCGGCGGCTTATGAGGAGATTCTGCATAGTCTTCAGCCGATTTATGGGCTGACTTCGGGGCTTTCGAATAAGACAATCGTGAAGTTGCTTCATCAGGTGTTGAAGGAGCAGAGTCTTCAGGCGGAGTATCTGGCGGATGAATATAAGGAGAAGTATCATCTGGCAGACAGGAATTTTGCAGTTCCGGCGATTCATTTTCCAAAGAATATGCAGGAGTTGTTATCTGCCAGGAGGCGTCTGGTGTTTGATGAGTTCCTTCTTTTTGTTCTTGCGGTGCAGATGTTGAAGGAGAAGGCGGAAGAGGCGCCGAATGCGTTTCCGATGCATCCTGTCTGGACGACGGAGAAGATTATAGAGGATTTGCCGTATGACTTGACGAAGGCTCAGCTGAATGTCTGGCATGAAATTGAGAGGGACTTAAGTGGCCAGGCGTTGATGTCCAGGCTGGTTCAGGGAGATGTGGGAAGCGGAAAAACGATTCTGGCTTTTCTGGCGATGATTATGACGGTTGAGAATGGTTATCAGGCTGTTTTGATGGCGCCGACGGAGGTTTTGGCGAGGCAGCATTTTCAGGCGATGGAGAAATTGTTGCAGGAGCATAATATAGAATTTGGTCATCCGGTACTGCTTACCGGATCGGATACGGCGAAGGAGAAGCGGGAAAAATATGCGCTGATCGCATCGAAAGAGGCAAATCTGGTCATAGGAACACATGCTTTGATACAGGAGAAGGTGCAGTATAATAATCTGGGGCTTGTTATTACGGATGAGCAGCACCGTTTCGGTGTGAAGCAGAGGGAAGCTCTGACGACGATGGGAAATCCGCCGAATGTTTTGGTAATGAGTGCAACACCGATTCCGCGTACTCTTGCTATCATTATTTATGGTGATCTGGATATTTCTGTGATTGATGAGCTTCCGGCGCAGAGACTTCCTATTAAGAATTGTGTTGTGGATACTTCTTATCGGCCCAAGGCTTATTCTTTTATGGAGAAGCAGATCCGTCAGGGACGTCAGGTTTATGTGATCTGTCCTATGGTTGAAGAGAGTGAGGGCATGGATGGAGAGAATGTTCTGGATTATACGATGAAGTTACGAAATGTTTTTCCGCCGGATATTAAGGTGGCGTCTCTTCATGGGAAGATGAAGGCGAAAGAGAAGAATGCGGTCATGGAGGCTTTTGCAGCGGGAGAAATCCAGGTTCTTGTGTCGACGACGGTTGTGGAGGTAGGCGTGAATGTGCCAAATGCGACAGTGATGATGGTGGAGAATGCGGAGCGTTTTGGACTGGCACAGCTTCACCAGCTTCGTGGGCGTGTAGGGCGTGGAGAATATCAGTCCTATTGTATTTTTATGCAGGGAAATGGGGCGAAGGAGACTTCGAAACGTCTGGAAATTCTGAATAAATCTAATGATGGATTTTACATCGCGGGGGAGGACCTGAAGCTTCGAGGCCCTGGAGATTTGTTTGGAATCCGCCAGAGTGGTCTGCTGGAGTTTAAACTTGGAGATATTTATCAGGATGCGGATATCCTGAAAGCAGCCAGTGAGACCGCGGCAGATATTCTTTCTCTGGATGAAGATTTAAGCCTTCCGCAGAATCAGGAATTGCAGAAAAAGCTGTCTGAGTATATGAAAGAAGATTTGCAGAATCTGGGATTATAAGTAATATTGCACAAAATGGGAGCGAAAGAATATAGACAAAGGCTGTCTGTTTGTAGTAATTTTTCCATATAAAGGTAAAAATCATTGCAAAAACAGGAGATTAGTAGTATTCTATTTCCATAAAAAGAATAATTATACCTTGTAAGGAGGCTATCAAATGGCAACAAAAAAAACTACAGCAGATCTCAATACATCCACTGCGAAGACAACCAAAGTTAAAGAGGCTCCTGCAAAGACAACTGCTTCAGAAGTAGCTGTAAACAAAGAAGCTGAGAAGAAAGAAACCGATAACAAAGAAACTGCAGAGAAAGAGACCGTAAAGAAAGAAACAGTAAAAGCAGATGTAGCTGTAAAGGAACCGACAGTAAAAGAAACAACAAAAGCAGAAAAACCTGCAAAAGAAACTGAGAAGAAAGAAACAGCAAAAACAACTAAAACTACAGCAAAGAAGACAACTACAAGAAGAACAACAAAGAAGACTGCAGAGAAACCAGTTGAAAAAACTGCTGAAAAAGCTGCAGAAAAGCCAGTTGCAAAAGCAGCAGAGAAGAAGACAACTACCAGAAGAACTGCTAAGAAAGAAGCAACTGCAGAAGTATACGTTCAGTTCATGGGCAAAGAAGTCTATGCAAAAGATGTTTTAGAGAATGTAAAGAAGATCTGGACAGAAGAAATGGGCAAGAAGGAGAAAGATCTTAAAGACGTTAAGATTTATATTAAACTGGAAGAATATAAAGCATACTATGTAATTAATGGCGATATCACAGGCGCTATCGGACTCTGATATATAAAAAGCAGAAGCAGGAAATAAATATATAAATACTGCTAAAAGATTCACTAATAAAAAAATCAAATAAATGTCGGGACAGATGTTGTGATTTGTCTGGATGAATTCAGGAAACTCGGATGATAAGGTAAATTCATCTGAGTTTTTATTTCTGTAATATTTTTCATTTCTGTAATATGAAAAAAATTATAGAAAATATTGTATCTATAATTTTTTCACTGCCTGCCCTACTTGACAAAAATTATCAGTTAGTATAAGCTATCTTCAATGGATAAATTATTGATAATAATTAATCATTAGCCAATAACAACCAAATGACAAAACGAAAGAAGAGCGAACGACAATGACATTAAAAGATTTGGAAATTGGAAAAAGTGCTGTGATCAAATCGGTTGGTGGAAAAGGTGCCTTACGTCAGCATTTCCTGGATATGGGTATGATTCCCGGTGCGGAGGTTACGGTTGTAAAATTTGCACCTATGGGAGATCCGATGGAACTGCAGGTGCATGGATATGAGCTGACCTTAAGACTGGCAGAAGCAGAACAGATAGAGATTGAGCAGATTCCAAGAAGAAGCAGAAGTCATAAAGGAATTGAGTCTCTGAGTGATGCAGAACATCCGGGACTGGGAGAGGAAGGAAAGTATCACTCCAAGAAAGATGAGCATCCTCTGCCGGAAGGAACTACTCTGACTTATGCACTGGTAGGAAATCAGAACTGTGGAAAGACTACATTATTTAACAAACTGACAGGCTCTAATCAGCATGTAGGGAATTTTCCGGGAGTAACTGTAGACCGTAAAACAGGTTCTATTAAGGGACACCCAAATACAGAGATTACCGACCTTCCGGGAATTTATTCTATGTCACCTTACAGCAGTGAGGAAATCGTTTCCAGAAATTTTGTTCTGGATGAGAAACCAAGTGCGATCATCAATATTGTGGATGCGACAAACATAGAGAGAAATCTGTACCTTACCATGCAGCTTCTGGAAATGGACATTCCGATGGTCGTTGCATTAAATATGATGGATGAGGTGCTGGGAAATAAGGGTTCCATTGATGTAAATATGATGGAAGCATTGCTGGGAGTTCCGGTAATCCCTATTTCGGCGGCAAAGAATGAAGGTGTTGATGAACTTGTAAATCACGCATTACATATAGCAAAATATCAGGAACATCCGCTGCGCCAGGATTTTTGCGATAAGAATGACCATGACGGTGCTGTTCACCGTTGTATTCATGCGGTAATGCATTTAATCGAGGACCATGCGGCGCTGGCAGGCATCCCATCTCGTTTTGCCGCAATCAAGGCAATCGAGGGAGATCCTCTGATCATGGAGAAACTGAAGCTGGACACCAATGAGACAGAGATGCTTGAACATATCGTACAGCAGATGGAGACAGAACGCCAGGTGGACAGGAGTGCTGCAATCGCGGATATGCGTTTTGATTTTATCGAGCGATTATGTGAGCAGACCGTTGTAAAGCCAAAAGAAAGCAAGGAGAGGATTCGAAGTGAAAAGATCGACAGGATCCTGACAGGAAAATATACGGCGATTCCGTGTTTTATAGGAATTATGGCACTTGTTTTTTATCTGACATTCAATGTAATCGGTGCGTGGCTTCAGGGAATCCTGGAAATAGGAATTGATAAGATTTCTGCATTGACCGATGCAGCACTGACAGCTGCCAATGTAAACAGTGCCATGCACAGTCTGGTAATTGACGGCATCTTTACAGGTGTGGGAAGTGTTTTGAGTTTCCTTCCTGTAATTGTTACTCTGTTTTTCTTTCTGTCCCTTATGGAGGACAGTGGATATATTGCACGTGTGGCATTTGTGATGGATAAGCTTCTGCGAAAGATTGGTTTATCCGGTCGAAGTATTGTGCCGATGCTGATTGGATTTGGATGTACGGTTCCGGCGGTTATGGCAACGCGTACCCTTACAAGTGAACGTGACAGAAAGATGACGATTCTGCTTACACCGTTTATGAGCTGTACTGCGAAGCTTCCAATCTATTCTTTCTTTGTGAATGCATTCTTCCCAAAGAAAGGCGGGCTTATTATGACAGGATTATACCTGCTTGGTATTTTTGTGGGAATCCTGGCGGCACTTCTGTACAATGGTACTCTTTTCAAAGGAGAACCGGTGCCGTTTGTCATGGAGCTTCCCAATTATCGTCTGCCGGGAGCGAAGAACGTTGCACAGTTACTGTGGGAAAAGGCAAAAGATTTCCTGCAGAGAGCGTTTTCTGTAATCCTGCTTGCAACTATGATTATCTGGTTCCTCCAGAGTTTTGACCTGCATCTGAATCTGGTAAAAGATTCTTCTGACAGTATTCTGGCAATGACAGCCGGACTTCTGGTTCCGATTTTTAAGCCACTTGGTCTGGGAGACTGGAGAATCTGCACCGCTCTTATCAGTGGATTTATGGCAAAAGAAAGCGTGGTATCGACACTGGAAGTGCTTTTCAGTGGAAGCATTGCTTCTGTACTGACACCACTGGCAGCATCATCATTGCTTGCATTCAGCCTGCTTTATACTCCATGTGTGGCTGCAATCGCGTCAGTGAAACGTGAACTTGGTGGAAAATGGGCCATAGGTGTAGTTGTGTGGCAGTGTGTGGTTGCATGGATCGTTGCACTGATCGTTCGTTTTGTTGCGGCATTCATTATTTAACCGAATCAAGTAAGTCCCCTGCTTCAATTGCGAGAAGCAATAAGCAGTGGGTGGGACTTGCTTGTATCAGGAGGGGTACAAGCCCCTCCTGATAAACTGCGGAGCAGTTATTCGGTTATGAGCAAGTAGCGAAAGCGGATTGCGAATATCCGATTGACTATTGATTAAAATCCTCGATCTACTGTCTAAAATAATGTACAGCAGACGGGGATTTTTTATGCTATAAAAAATTATTCTGTAATGTTCTTATAATTAAAAAAGTTTCCCGGACATTTTTATGATTAGTGAAGAATAAGGTCGAAAAAAATAGAAACTTTACGGAAAAAGCTTTTTATGCTATCATAGCGTCAATGACTAGTGTGCCGACAAGTTGATTTTTGAAACAATCTTGCAGGATAAATTCTTTATTTCAAGGCGGAGGAGAGAGGCGTAGCGGTGGCTACGGCGACCGACGACAACGCGGAAATAAGAAATTTAGACGTAAGATTGTTCAAGAAATCAACTTGTTGGTACACTAGAATACGAACGTGAGAAAGTTGCTATTCATGTTACAGTTCACATGCCACGGACTGAATTGCAACAGGAAGAGAAATGGTCTTCAAAAAAGATGAAAAAATAAGGAACAAAGGAGTGAATTTAAAGTATGGGAATTGTTGTGATCGGAGATGTATTTATTGATATATTCCACAGATGATCGTGACAATGGGAGGACAGGGCGCTGTATATGCAGATCAGAATGGCGGATATGGCGTATGTCCGGCTATGAAGGTAGATGTAGTTGATACTACGGGAGCGGGAGATGCTTTCTTTGCAGGAACTTGTGCAGGACTTACTTATGGAAAAACATTAAAAGAGGCATGTGGAATCGGTACACGTCTTTCCTCCACTGTAATCTGTACTTCAGAGAATATCTGCCCGCGCTTTATGCCGGAGGAATTCGGACTGAATTATAATACAAAGAATAAAAATCAGAAATAAATTGCAGAAATATACACTGCATGAAATGAAGCACATAGCAGTTAATATACAGCCAATGGAGGAAAAACAAAAATGGGAAGCATTGTGATTGGAGTTGCCGGAGGTTCCGGCTCTGGTAAATCTACTTTTACAAACAGGATTAAAGATTATTTCGGAGATGATGTAGTTGTTCTTTATCATGACAACTATTACCGCAGACAAGACGGAGTTCCTTTTGAACAGAGAGTAACTGTAAATTATGACCATCCGGATTCACTGGAGACAGAGCTTCTGGTAGAGCATCTGAAGCAGTTAAAAGAGGGAAAATCAATCGAGTGCCCGGTTTATGATTATACGAAACATAACCGTTCTGACAAGGTGATCAGAATCGATCCGAAACCGGTTATTCTTGTAGAGGGAATCCTGCTTCTGGCAGATCCGAGAGTGAGAGACCTTCTGGATATTAAAGTATATGTAGAAGCAGATGCAGATGAGCGTATCCTGCGAAGAATCTCACGTGATGTAGAAGAACGCGGAAGAGATCTCAACGGCATTATCAAACAGTACCTGACTACTGTAAAGCCTATGCATTACCTTTACGTAGAACCGACCAGATCAAAAGCTGATATTGTTATTAACAGCGGTAAGAATGATATTGCATTCGACCTGTTTGTCTCAAAAATCCGTCTGTTGCTGGATAAAAAGGAAGACTGAGTGTAAAAATAAAAGCAAGTTTCTAAGTTCATCAAGATATAGTGAACTTTGGAAACTTGCTTTTTGTAAAAAATTTTATAACGGTTTAACAGTTCTGTATTCTGAAGCTTATTGATGAAAACAGCTTGTAACCAGATCAGGTAAGCCTGTTGTTTCAATTGTGAAGAGCAATAGACAGTTAACTATTTGTCAATAATTTCAACAGGAGTATCATCTCTGGCATCCAGATCATTGATATATTTTCTTGTTTCCGCAACGATCACATTTGACAGAAGCAACACAGCCACGAGGTTTGGAATTGCCATCAATGCATTCAGGATATCGGCAACGGTCCATACAAGATTCAGGGAAATAACCGGTGCGATCGCGGCAACTGTGATATACAGTACGCGATAAGGAATCAGTCCTTTTTTACCTGCAAAATATTCCACACATCGTTCACCGTAGTAAGCCCATCCAAGAACTGTTGAGTAAGCAAAAGAAATAATGCCGACAACCAGGATCACCGGACCAAGTATCGGAATCTGCTGAAATGCCAGAGTGGTAAGCACACCGCCATCTGTGATATTTCCCATATCAATGGAAGGATTTTTCATAATACTTGTGACGAGAACCAGACCTGTCATGAGACATACAACAACGGTATCCCAGAAAGTTCCGGTGCTGGAAACCAGTGCCTGACGTACAGGATTTCTCGTCTGGGCGGCAGCTGCTGCGATAGGGGCAGAACCCATACCTGATTCATTGGAAAAAAGGCCTCTGGCAATTCCGTACTGCATTGCCATCATAATACCGCGTCCAACCAGTCCGCCGGCAGCAGCTCCTGGGGTAAATGCCATCTTGCAAATCGTTTTTACTGCCGGAATAATAAAATCATAGTTGATTCCCAGAATGATCAGACATCCAAGTACATAAAAGAAAGCCATGAATGGAACCAGGCGTTCACATACGGTTGCGATTGATTTGATACCGCCAAAGATAACAAGTGCTGTCAGTGCGGCAACTGCGATTCCGATAAAAACTGGAGAGATATTCAGATTCTCATTACATACAGTTGCAATTGCATTTACCTGAGTAGCACATCCGATTCCAAAGGAAGCGAAGCTGCCGAAGAATGAAAAAAGCAATGCCAGCCATTTCATATGTAACCCGCGTTCCAGTGCATACATGGCACCGCCCTGCATACGTCCGTCTTTCGTTTTCGCACGGTATTTGACAGCGATAAGAGACTCGCTGTATTTCGTGGCGATTCCGAAAACACCTGTCAGCCAGCACCAGAGAACAGCACCAGGACCACCCAGCGCGATAGCGGTTCCCACACCAATGATATTTCCGGTTCCAATTGTAGAAGCGAGAGCAGTGGTAAGTGCACCAAATTGACTGACTTCGCCTTCTGCCCCTGTATCTTTCGTGACAGATAATCGGATAGCTGTACCGATTTTTCTCTGGATCACACCTGTGCGGACTGTCATAAAAATATGAGTCCCGAGAAGCAGAAGAATCATCCACCATCCCCATACAAGACCATCCAGTTTGTTAATGAAATTTGCGACAGAATTAATCATAGGTTTCCTCTCCTTTTTATGAATTTATGTGAGTAAAGAAAAGAAGATACATCTTTGAACTTCAAAGATACCGTTTTATATAATAAAAAAATTAATGTTATATAAAAAAGGCATACACACACGATAGTTCATGTGATGTACGCCTTTGTACGGTTCGTCTTTTAGTTACACACATATACACAGATACAAATATCTGCCTGAAATTAGAGATTAATCTCGGTAATTAAATGTAATTATACCATAAAAAAATATAAAATTGCAATAAATTTTCCATGCTCTTCCTTAGTATACGAAAACTTCCAGTGTATTATTCTTCTAGTTTCATATACTAGCATTGCAACACCAAAACAATCAAAAATGAAAACAACAACCAAGGAGGAAATTGATATGTCAAACACAAAATCTTCTAATCAGGCAGCTGTACCGGAAGCAAAAGGTGCGTTAGACCGTTTCAAATTCGAGGTTGCAAACGAATTAGGTGTACCGCTTACAGATGGATACAACGGTAACCTGACATCCAAACAGAACGGTTCAGTCGGCGGATATATGGTCAAGAAAATGATCGAAGCCCAGGAAAGACAGATGTCCAGCGGATCCGGTTCTCAGGGTGGCCAGCAGTACTAAAAATGACGTTATAATATAAAGGAACTTTATCGTCTGATTATGACGGAATAATTGCTTCGTAAATTATTATTACGTTCATAAAAACTTTATACAAAAGAAAAAATGCCGCTTTATTTCTGTTCTATACTCTTATAGCAATGGAAATAAGGCGGCATTGTGTTGCTGTGTGTTGTTGTCACTTAAAAGTTGTTTCATGCATTTGTTTATGTTATCTTATATATATGATTTAAGCGTCAAAAGCCCGTATCTATTCAGGTAGATTTGTACCTTGAAAATTTAACACATGATACCATACCCATATCATCCATTATCTGTTAAATATAACCAGAACTTATCTGCAGGTGTGCTGAGACATGACAAAGATATCTGACGCATGACTTCACACTATGATGGACTGGATTGCCAGCAGGGCAATCGGGAATGAATTTTGGCTTGTATGTGCTCGCAACTTGCTATCTGATCTGTTAGATGATAAGATTAAAATATAACAGGGAAGTGAGATAACGAAGGAGGTACGAATGACAGAGTTTAAATTTGATACTGTTTTTGATGAAACCATGCAGACGAACAATCTGGACACTGTAGTGATTCTGGGACACTTAAACCCGGATGGCGATGCTGCCGGATCGGTGATGAGCCTTGCGCACTATATCCATGTTAATTATCCACAATACAGGGTGTTTCCATACCTTGCAAAAACGCTGGAGCGCGGTCCGAAAAAGATGGTCGTGGAAGATAAGACATTTGTTCCTTTTGAGATGCCGGATATATCCGGAAAACAATATTGTGTCATAGTCTGTGATAATGCAACTCTGGAGCGTATGATTGGATTGGAATATTACCAAAATGCCGCTGCCAGCATTGTTGTTGATCATCATGCTTCCAATGAAGGGTACGGAGATGTGAACTGGACAAAGGTTTCTGAGGCGTGTGCGGAAAATGTATACCATATGCTTTCTCCCGAACTGCTTTTAAATGCAGCCCAAAAGGAAGCGTATCCTAATGCCGCAGATTATATTTACCTTGGTATCCTGCATGATACCGGAGGACTGGCAAGGGCAACTCAGGGTATTTTTCGGGCTGTAGCTGATCTGATGTTTATGGGAGTTGATCATGGCAGGATTATGAAAACCTTACACAGTGATACCCTGGACATTCTGTACAAAAGAGCTGATATTCTTCATGGGGCAGTACGTGCGATGGATGGCCGGGTTGCTTATGTCATTATGGGACAGAAGGAAATTGCCGAAAAAGATATCACATACGAAGACATCCACTGTATCAGCACAATCCTGCGCGATTGCGACGATATTGAACTTGGTTTTACCATGTATGAGGAAGAAGAAAACGGGTGGAGATGTTCTTTTCGTTCAGACGGGAAATGGATCAATGTTAATGAACTGTTGAAACCTTTTGGTGGTGGAGGACACATTTCCGCAGCAGGATTAAAATATCGGACCGATAATGTGGAAGAATTAAAGAAACAGATTCTGAACAGAGTAACAGAGATGAAAAATTAATAATACTCTATAAATGAGCAAATAAACACAAAATTCTATATGCCGGATGAAATTAAATATGTTTCTGAGGAGAAAGCAGAAAAAATCAGCCGCAATCCGGACTGGCAGTGCAGCTTTTGCGGCAGTCTTAACAGCGACGATTTGAATGTCTGCAAAAACTGTGGTGCCACAAATAGAGAAATGATAATAAAGCAAAAATTATATTATAAATCAAGGAGGGTCTGCACAATGCTTACAAACTGGACTCCGGCGCATATGCCGGAAAAAGAGGAAATCAAAACCCGTCTTCAGACAGCGAGAAGTCAGCTTTATGATTTCCAGATGAAGATCAAGGAACATAAAATACCGGTAATCGTACTTTTTGAAGGCTGGGGAGCTTCCGGAAAGGGCAGTACGATTGGAAAAGTAATCAAAAATATTGATCCAAGATTCTTCAAAGTTGCCACAATGTCCACCCCGACGGCAGAAGAGATGAGATATCCATTTCTCTACCGCTATTTCAAACAGATCCCGGAAACTGGTAAATTTACATTTCTGGATTCTGGCTGGATGGAGCAGACCTGCAGAGAATGTCTGGAGGGCAAAATTGAGGGAGAAAGCTACACACAGAGAATTGAGAGTATTCGCCGCTTTGAGCGACAGCTTACGGACAATGGATACCTCGTTCTGAAATTTTTTATGCAGATTGATAAAGACGAACAGAAAAAACGTGAGAAACTCCTTTTGACACATAAGGATACGAAATGGCGTGTATCAGAGTTTGACAGATGGCAGAATGACCATTATAAAAAATGCGCGAAGGTATTTTCTCAGTATATGTCCGACACCAATACTTCTTCAGCACCGTGGTATATCATAGATGCCAGTGACAGAAAATGGGCAGAGCTTCAGGTACTGGAAACGATGGTAAGCAATATCGAAGTTGCAATGCAGAATCAGGCACACTCTGTACCGATTTTGCAGAATGTTTTTCCACTGGAACAGATTCCACGTCTGGCTGACATAGATCTTAAAGGTAAGACTCTGGAAGAGGAAGAATACAAGACAGAACTGAAGCTGCTTCAGGACAAGCTTGGAGAACTTCATAATAAGTTATACAGAAAACGTATTCCTGTCATCATCACATATGAAGGCTGGGATGCCGCAGGAAAAGGCGGAAATATTAAGCGTATTACTGAAGCCCTTGATCCGAGAGGTTATGAAGTGAATCCGATCGCAAGCCCGGAACCTCATGAGAAAGCCAGACATTATCTGTGGCGCTTCTGGACGAGACTTCCGAAAGATGGACACATCACTATTTTTGACAGAACTTGGTATGGCAGAGTTATGGTAGAACGTCTCGAGGGATTCTGCAGTGAGAATGACTGGAAACGTGCTTACAATGAAATGAATGAATTTGAGAAAGAACTCAAGGACTGGGGCGCAGTTATTATTAAATTCTGGGTTCAGATCGATAAGGATACACAGCTGGAACGTTTCCGGGAAAGACAGAATAATCCGGAGAAACAGTGGAAGATCACAGATGAAGATTGGCGAAACAGAGAAAAATGGGACGCATATGAAGTTGCAGTAGATGAAATGCTTCAGAAAACGAATACTTCCTTTGCACCATGGCATGTGCTTGAATCTGTTGACAAAAAATACGCCCGTATTAAGGCACTTAAAATCGTAATCAGTGAGATTGAGAAGGCGTTAAAAGATAAGTAGATAAAAAGCTAAATTTGTCTGACCAATTCGCCATAAGTACCAGAATATCAGGTTTTGCAAGGATAATTTATGGTAGATTTTAGCATATACATCCACTTCCTTTTTGAGTATAATGAAACCAAAATGATCCATTATGAATAATCATGTTACTGTTCACTTCGTTCTCAGTAACACGCTTCGCGATGCACAGAATATATACCTCAGGCATAAATTTGCGCGGTACGTCTCGGGATTTTGGCATTTTCACGCCAAAACACCTCGCGGGATAGTGGCGTGTGAACAGTAACTAATCAATGACATCATGACAATGTATGACAGGAGGAACCGAGATGATTATTACAATTGCAAGACAATGTGGAAGCGGCGGACATGAGATAGGCAGAGAACTGGCTTCCAGACTGGGAATGGAATTTTACGACAGAAAGAAACTGGAAGAAGAAGCCAGAAAGCTTGGCAAATATGATGAGAATAAAGAATTTTTCCAGGAGAAAGCGGTAAATAGTCTGCTGTACAGCATAGCGGTAAGCTATGGAGACAGCAACCCGATGGAGAGATCCTTTGAGCTTGTGCGTGAACTTACAAAAGGAAAATCAGCAGTGATCATTGGCCGCTGTTCGGGTGCGGTATATGAAAAAGATCCTGAAGCGACAACGATTTTTCTTCATGCAGACAGAGATTGCCGTATTGAGCGAATCATGAAGCGTGACAATATTTCCAAAAAAGAAGCTACGCACATGGTAAAGGAAGTGGATGAAAAGAGAGCATCATTCCATAAATTCTGCACCGGAAAAGCATGGGAAGATACCAGCCAGTATCAGTTGTCCATTGATACCGGAAAGATTGCTATTTCTGACGCAGTTGATATGATTATAAATTATATTCAGGCGAAATCAAAGTAAGTGTGGCTGTCAGAGTAACCGGTAAATGTTATAAAACATGAAATGAAACAATAAGTATATGTCGCTTTATTGATATATCATATTTTTTATGATGTCAGAAATAAAGCGACATTATTTTTATATCACAGGAAATGAGTTCAGCTGCTGCTTATACATCGTTATCCAAGTGATTTGTAAGTCATCTGGGAAGGAAGAATTCCCAGGAAAATATTAATAAATTATGAATTGTGTATATTTTTCAAGTTTTAATTGCGTTTTATTTAGTGCTTTGTTATAATTACACTTAGAATTGCGAAGAATTGAAAGAATTCGCAAAATAAACGGGAGAATCGGAGAGGAGAAACTATGAACTTAGGTATAATCGCACATAACAGTAAAAAAGTACTAATAGAAGATTTCTGCATCGCTTATAAGAATATACTTGCCAAACATGAGGTCTACGCGACAGGTACAACGGGACGAAGAATTGAAGAAGCGACAAGTCTTCATGTGCATAAATTCCTTGCCGGCAGTATTGGTGGAGACAAGCAGTTTATGGAGATGGTAGAACGTCAGGATCTCGATATGGTCATCCTGTTCTACAACCCAGTTATGATCGATCCAAAAGAACCGGACATCACAAGTATTGTAAGAAGATGCGACCAGTACAATATTCCTGTAGCGACAAACATTGCCACTGCAGAACTTCTTATTTTAGGACTCGCAAGAGGAGACCTGGATTGGAGACTGAATCTTAAATGAGAGTAATCGCAGGAAAAGCCAGAAGGCTTAATTTAAAAACAGTTCCAGGTATGGACACAAGACCTACTACAGACAGGATTAAAGAGACTTTATTTAACATACTTCAGCCAGAACTTTTGGATTGCCGTTTCCTTGATCTTTTTTCAGGAAGTGGTGGAATTGGTATCGAAGCACTGAGCAGAGGCGCTTCTTATGCAATATTTGTAGAGAAGAATCCAAAGGCTGCAGCATGCATCAGAGAAAATCTTACATTTACAAAACTGGCAGAAGATGGTAAACTGCTGAACATGGACGTGCTGCAGGCATTGCGTTCCCTTGAAGGAAAAGGTGCTTTCGATATAATCTTCATGGATCCGCCATATAATAACGAACTGGAACGTCAGGTGCTCGAATATCTCAAGGACAGCACAGTTGCAGATGAGAATACGCTTATTATAGTAGAGGCAGACCTTCAGACGGATTTCAGTTATGTGGAATCTCTTGGTTACAGACAGCTGCGTTCAAAAGAGTATAAGACAAATAAGCACGTATTTTTAGAACGTGCATGATGGAGTTACTGTCAGCAATAAAGTGAGCAGTGACTGTTTTTCATGCATACGTGCCAGAGGAAAGAGAGAGTAAGAAACACATGAAAATAGCAGTGTACCCAGGCAGCTTTGATCCGGCAACTTATGGTCATCTTGATGTGATAAAGAGAGCAGCAGTATCTTTTGACAAGGTGATAGTAGGTGTTTTACACAATTCTTCAAAAAGTCCGTTGTTTTCTGTAGAAGAACGTGTTAATATATTACAAAAGGCAACTTTAGATATTCCGAATGTTGAAGTGAAACCATTTGAGGGATTGTCCGTAAATTTTGCCAGAGAGAATCATGCTCAGGTGATCATACGTGGGCTTCGTGCGGTTACTGATTTTGAATATGAGCTTCAGATGGCTCAGACGAATCGTGTGCTTGCACCGGATGTAGATACTGTATTTCTGACTACAAGTCTGCAATACGCTTATTTAAGCTCTACGATATTGAAAGAAGTTGCTCATTTTGGCGGCGACCTGAGTAAATTTGCACCAAGAGAAATAACTGATGCAGTCATTGAGAAGCTTCATCGCACAGCAGATGACAAATAGGTTATTGTTCATATACGAAAGGACAGTAACACAAATAGAGAAGATTAAGGAGATATTATACTATGAGCAGCAGAATTGAACAGATTATCGGTGAAATCGAGGAATATGTAGACAGCTGTAAATTTCAGCCGCTGTCAACAACCAAGATTGTTGTAAATAAAGAAGAAATCGAAGAACTTCTGAGAGAACTCCGTCTGAAAACTCCGGATGAGATCAAACGTTATCAGAAGATTATTAACAATAAAGATGCTATCCTTGAGGATGCACAGTCCAAAGCTGATGCTCTGATCGCAGATGCACAGGCAAGAGCTCAGGAACTGGTAACTCAGCATGAGATCATGCAGAAAGCATATGCACAGGCAAACGATACAATCAATGCAGCTAACAAGCAGGCACAGGAGATTCTGGATTCTGCAACACAGGATGCAAACAGCATCCGTCTCAGTGCTATCACTTATACAGATGATATGATGGCAAATATTGGCAGCGTCCTTAACACAACATTAGAGGATGCCGGTGCCAAATATAAGACATTTATTGATTCTCTGCAGAGCTGTCTTGACGTTGTTAATCATAACCGTCAGGAACTTGCACCTCAGACAGCACAGGCAGCAGCAATCACAGGTTCTTACCATGATGACGACAGCAAAGATGACGATGACGATCTTTTAGATGATCTGGGAGAGAACTAAGATTAATTGAATAATATTAATTGAATAATATTAAGGCCAGGATATTTTCCTGGCCTTTTATATTTTACATTATAAATATTAGTGTTGTTTCTTTGAAAGTTACTGTTCACTGGTAATATCCCGCGAGGTGTTTTTTGTGAGCAAAGGTCACAGAAAACCCGAGACATACCGCGCGAATTTATGCGATCAGCATAAATTCTGTGCATCGCGAAGCGTGTTACTGTGAACGGAGTGAACAGTAACCTTTGAAATTGTCTTTGGCAATTTTTATGTGGAAGTTCTTCTAAAATGTCTTTTGTTATAGCAAACGACTTGTTGTAGACAGTATAAGCTAATAATCAGAATGTATTTACAGAAAATAATATAACAGGCAGTAAAGGATAAAAGATGTCAGAACTGCACTGATACATTTGGAGACAATATATGGTATCAGACTAAGATCGCAATGAAAAATACTTCTTGTCTGAGCAAGAATACACAGACCTCCCGATGCCGTAGCCGAGACGGATACAAAAATGCGGGCTGTGACAGACAGATTAGAAGATGAAATAATTGAGAGCCCTGCAGTAATTTCAGTAAATCCCAGAAGCAGATTTTGATAAAAAGCAGGGAATGGCTGATAATATCTGATGCATCCGGCCAGAATAGAAAAAAGAAGGATATATCCTCCGAGCCGTGTGATGGTTTCAAACCCGTTCATAATAGAAGTATTGACGATATTTCCGGCTGGGACTGTAGACATGACCTCTTTTTTATTACGTGTATCTGTGTATTGCGCACTTGTCAGAATCTGATTTTTGTAGATTGCGAAACGAAAAAATAACATACATATCAGGTTAGCAGAAAAGAGACTTGTGAGGATAAAATAAGCAGGGACGACATCCTTCAGGCATAATTTACCCAGGTATGTAATGACAAAAGCAGGACTTGGGTTATTACAGAAAGTAGAAAGGTACACAGCTTCTTTTTTACTGATTTTATCTGATTCATACAGATCAGAAGCCAGTTTGGCACCCAGAGGGTATCCGCACAACATACCAAGCAGAAACACGTAACCGCCCCAGCTGCTGACACCCAGCAGAACACGAAAATAAGACTCCAGAGGGGATAGAATTTTTTGGATGTTATCAATGCGTGTCAATATACCGGTAAGAATAATAAATGGCAGAAGTGTCGGAATTAATGTATTCAGCCATAAAGTCATTCCTGCTTTCGCACAGACCAGACTTTCAGCCGGATGCATCAGAAGAAATTCCAGAAGGAAAAAAACTCCACAGACGAGCAGAATATTTTTAAGATTTCGACGTACACTGGAAAGCAGGAAATGGTTTTTGCTCATAATAATATGTTCCATGGACACCATTTTATAGATTCTTTATAAAATTTATATGGCACTTAATGAAAATAAATGCTATAGTATTCAGGTAAAATAGATCTGGTTTTATCAGATTTTTTTATAGGATTCTTTTTATAAATCAGTGTGATTTTGGAGGTAATAATTATGGCAGTTTTAGAGAATTGCGAACCGAAAAGGGTATTTCATTATTTTGAAGAGATCTGCAAGATCCCGCATGGATCAGGAAACACCAAGCAGATCAGTGACTATTTGGTACAGTTTGCAAAGGATCATGATCTGAAGTATATTCAGGATGAGATGAATAATGTAGTTATTTATAAACCGGGAACAGCAGGATATGAGAATGCACCGACAGTAATCGTTCAGGGACATATGGATATGGTATGTGAGAAACGTCCGGACGTAGATCACGACTTTACAAAAGATGGATTAAATCTTTCTGTTGAAGGTGACTATGTATCTGCGAATGGAACAACTCTCGGTGGCGATGACGGAATCGCAGTAGCTTATGGTCTGGCACTTCTGGAGAGTGATACGATTGCACATCCTCCTCTTGAAGTATTTATTACTGTAGATGAGGAAATCGGTCTTCTTGGTGCTGTCGGATTTGACTGCAGCGTATTAAAAGGAAGAAGATTCATCAACCTTGATTCTGAAGCAGAGGGAAGTCTCTGGATCAGCTGCGCAGGAGGTCTTTCCGGAATCAGCCATATTCCAGTGACAAGACTGGAAGCGAAAGGTGAGAAACTGACAGTTAAGATCAGTGGTCTGATGGGTGGCCATTCTGGTGCTGAGATTGATAAGAACCGTGCAAATGCAAACTCTCTTCTGGGTAAATTTCTTCATGGTCTTGATGCGAAAGCAGGCTATGAGCTGATCAGTGTACAGGGCGGTCAGAAAGATAATGCAATCACAAGAGAATCCATAGCAGAACTTCTTACTGTTAAAGAGAACGTAGAAACTGTTAAAGAGTATGCCGCTTCTATGCAGGCTGCATGGAGGGAAGAGTATGCAGGAACTGATGAAGGAATCACAGTAACTGTCACAGAGGAAGGTGAGCAGGATGTGAAAGTTCTTCATCCGACAAGTAAAGAGAAAGTTGTATTCTTCCTTGTAAATGTACCGTATGGCGTTCAGAAGATGAGTGGAACTATCAAAGGATTGGTAGAGACTTCTACAAATATCGGTATTCTGAAAACATCTGAGAACGAAGTGCTGGGAAGCTCCAGTATCAGAAGTTCTGTAGAGACAGCCAGAGACGCACTTTCTGATAAGATTGAGTATCTGACAGAGTTTCTTGGCGGAGAATATGAGAGACAGGGTGTATATCCTGCATGGGAGTACCGCAAGGATTCACCGCTTCGTGATAAGATGGTGGAAGTTTATGAAGAAATGTATGGTCAGAAGCCAAATGTAGTGGCAATTCATGCAGGTCTTGAGTGTGGACTTTTCTATAAGAAGATGGAAGGTCTGGACTGTGTATCCCTCGGACCGGATATGAAGGATATTCATACATCTGAGGAGGTTCTTAGTGTTTCTTCTACAGAGAGAGTGTGGAAGTATCTGGTGAAAGTTCTGGGAGCTCTTAAAGACTGATGGCGTTACACCCTGCTGTTTGTGGCAGGGTGTATTTTTGATTAAGGGACGCAGAGAGAGGACATTAGGTCATGACCTAATGTCCTCTCTCTGCTGGTTATTGGAAGATTTTTAAAATCTTATTTGAAGCTAAATGCTTTATAGGTTCTATATTTTCATTTTAATGCATATACTGTAACAGAATGCGGAGGTATCTCATATGTTTGATCCGTATAATGCGCGGACTTCGTTGGTTCGATATATTTTGCCGTTGTTTGTGCTTGTGGTGATGGTGGTTATGTTGCAGATGACGCTGAATATGCGCAGCCGGGCTTCGGCTTTGAAGGCGGAGGCTTGTGAGGAGAGTGATTTCAGGCAGCAGCATGTGACGCCCGGGCTTTATCGCAGTATCTGGAAGGCTGCACTGGTCGAAGGGACGGGGGCTGATGGGTTTGCGAATATTTTGACGGCGACAATGCTGAATTCGGGATTTTATCCGAGGCAGGTCCGGGCGGACAGTGTGCCGTATCGGAAGTATAAGCCAGAGGAATATGAGCGGCTTATGGAGGATTATCAGTCTGTATGGTCGGATCTGAAATATTTTCCCATTCCATCTACGGAAGTTGATTTTGAAAATACCTATGGTGCGCTCAGGGATTATGGAGACTCGCGTGTACATGAAGGCTGTGATTTGTTTGGACGTAAGAAGGAGTCTGGCTATTATCCGGTCTTAAGTGTCACGGATGGCGTGGTGGAGAATATCGGGTGGCTTCCGTTGGGTGGCTACAGGATTGGAATACGTGCCCCGAAAGGCGGGTATTTTTATTATGCCCATCTGGATACATATGAGAAAGATTTCCAGACGGGGGAAGAGGTATCGGCAGGAGATATCCTGGGATATATGGGAAATACCGGATATGGTACGGAAGGTACGCGTGGCATGTTTCCGGTTCATCTTCATCTGGGAATTTATATCAGGACACCGCATTATGAGGAATTGAGCGTAAACCCTTACTGGGTGTTGAAAGCCATTTCTAAAAAAATCAGAAACTATTCATATTAGCGAGATATTTTTTTAAATCTATGCTATAATAACAAAATGTATGAAATGCAAGGAGCGAGTGAAGATGGAAATACAGTTATGGAGAAGCATTTTGTGCCCGTATGAACTGGCTGTAAGAGAGCTGGAAGTGAAATTTAATCACATTATCGATGAGTGTAAAGAGAACGATATTTACTGTCCGATCGAGCAGGTAGAGGGCAGAGTTAAGAGTGTAAGCAGTATCCTTGAGAAAATGCAGCGCAAGCATATTCCTATGGAGAAGATGGAAGAGGAACTGGAGGATATCGCAGGTGTTCGTATTATCTGCCAGTTTGAAGAGGATATAGAGACGGTTGCTTCTATGATTCAGAAAAGAAGCGATATGACTATAAAGAGTGAGAAGAATTATCTGAAACATATTAAGCAGAGTGGATACAGAAGTTATCATCTGATCATTTATTATACAGTGGATACTATTAATGGACCTAAGAAGCTACAGGCAGAGATTCAGATCCGTACAATGGCGATGAATTTCTGGGCAACGATCGAGCATTCCCTGCAATACAAATATAAAGGTGATATGCCGGAGCATGTTGCAGAGCGTCTGAGCAAGGCAGCAGATGCTATCAATGCTTTGGATCATGAGATGTCTTCTGTACGAAATGAGATCATGGATGCACAGAACTCTTCCCAGATGCAGTCTAATCTGGTGAAAGATATCCTTATTAATATCGAAAACCTGTACAAGATCGCAAATAAACGTGAGATTATGAAGATTCAGGATGAATTCCTGAGAGTATTCCGCACAAAGGATCTCCAGCAGCTGAAGCGATTCCACAGACAGCTTGATATTATTTCAGAAGGATATCGTGCGCAGGCGGTATATCATCATTAAGATGGAGTATTATGATATCAGGATTATGGGAGTTGTTTTGCAACGGAGAAATCCGCAGATATCAATATCATCAAGTACATACGAGGAAATATAAATGCAGGATTTTTTACCGGTAACTAAGAAAGAAATGAAACAGAGAGGATGGAATCATGTAGACTTCGCCTACATCACAGGCGATGCCTATGTGGACCATCCTTCCTTTGGCACGGCAATCATCAGCAGGCTGTTGGAGAGCCGTGGATATAAAGTGGGAATCATCAGTCAGCCGGACTGGAAGAAGAAAGAGAGTATCCAGGTATTTGGTGAGCCGCGACTGGGATTTCTGGTATCAGCGGGAAATATGGATTCCATGGTGAACCACTATACAGTGTCCAAGAAGCACAGACAGAAGGATTCCTATTCACCAGGCGGTCAGATGGGACTTCGCCCTGATCGTGCGGTGATCGTATACAGCAATCTGATTCGTCAGACTTATAAAAAGACACCCATTATTCTGGGTGGAATTGAAGCCAGCCTGAGACGACTGGCCCATTATGATTATTGGGACAACAAAGTAAAACACAGCGTACTTCTTGATTCCGGAGCAGACATAATCTCTTATGGAATGGGCGAACATTCAATCGTAGAGATTGCGGATGCACTTTCAAGCGGAATTCCTGTAGAAGAGCTTACTTATATTGCTGGAACCGTATTTAAATGTAAAGATCTCTCCAGAATTTATGAGCCAATTATTCTTCCATCCTATGAAGAGATAAAAGAAGATAAAAAAACATACGCAGACAGCTTTGCCATTCAGTATCAGAATACAGACCCGTTTACCGCCAGAGCAATGGCAGAGTCTTACGGAACAAAGGGATATATCGTACAGAATCCTCCGGCGCTGCCTCTGACACAGCAGGAGATGGATGATGTCTATGCGCTTCCCTATACGGAGAAAGTACATCCCATGTATGACGAGCTGGGTGGAATCCCGGCACTAGAGGAAATTAAGTTCAGCCTGACGAGCAACAGAGGATGCTTTGGCGGCTGTAATTTTTGCGCTCTGACATTCCATCAGGGAAGAATTCTTCAGACCAGAAGCCATGAATCCTTGATTGAAGAGGCCACCAGAATGACAAAAGATCCCGATTTTAAGGGCTATATCCATGATGTTGGTGGTCCTACCGCAGACTTCAGACAGCCATCCTGCCAGAAACAGCTCACCAAGGGTGTATGTAAGAACAAGCAGTGCCTGTTCCCGACACCATGTAAGAACTTGACGGTAGATCATTCGGATTATGTTGCCCTTCTTCGCAAACTGCGTAGGATTCCGGGAGTTAGGAAAGTATTTATCCGCTCCGGTGTACGTTTTGACTATGTGGTAGCAGACCGGAACAAGACGTTTTTGAATGAACTGGTAGAACATCATGTAAGCGGACAGCTGAGAGTTGCTCCTGAACATGTATCAGATCAGGTACTCAAATACATGGGAAAACCAAGTCACAGCATTTATCAGCAGTTTCTTAAAGAATATGATGCAGCCAATAAAAAAACAGGAAAGCAGCAGTATGCAGTACCATATTTCATGTCTTCCCATCCGGGCTGCACCATGAAAGAAGCTGTAAAACTGGCAGAATATGTCCGCGACCTTGGCTTTACCCCGGAACAGGTACAGGATTTCTATCCGACGCCATCTACTCTTTCTACCTGTATGTACTATACAGGAATTCATCCTCTCACAGGTGAGAAAGTATACGTGCCGAAGAATCCTCACGAGAAAGCCATCCAGCGAGCCTTGATGCAGTACAAGAACCCTGCAAACAGAGAACTGGTACTCGAAGGTCTAAAAATGACCGGCAGAATGGACCTAGTAGGATACGGTACGAAATGCCTGATCCGCCCGATACGCGAAGGTCATGGAGAGCATCAGGGAAATGATGGCGTCAAAAAGAATAATGGCCGTAGTGGCAGCAGAAATAATAAAGGTGACAGCTATGGCAATAACTATAGCAACAACAAGAACGGAAGCAGAGATAACAGAGAAAGTACTGGCAGAAATACAAGAAGAGGTTTAACAGACTTCAGAGGAAACAAGAGAAACGCCACTATATCTGCGAAGAAAAGCACAATAAGAAACACACATAAGAAAAGCAACTCCAAAGGAGGACGAAAGTGACAGCAGAGAAAAAGCCAAACAACACAAAATCTTCAGCTAAGTCTAAAACATCAAACAATAAAAAATCAAAGAAAATTTCCAAAGGAAATTTCGGATACTTCAAAAGCGAAAAGAAACGCCGCCTGATCATCACAGCGATTCTTTTCGCAGTACCGTTATTTATCTTCTTTACATCCTGGATTTACTTTAAAACAAGAATGACTGTCTGGACAGTAGTGGCAGTAGTCGGATGTCTTCCGGCATGCAAATCCATGGTAAGCCTGATCATGATCCTGAAGTGCAGACCAATGGATGCAGGACTGCATCAGAAAATCCAGGAACATCAGGGCAGTCTTGATATGGCATATGAATTATACATGACCTTCTATGAAAAGAGTGCCTATATCGACGCAGTAGCAGTATGCGGAAACACCGTAGCAGCCTACAGCAGCGACCCGAAGATCGATGCCTCTTTCATGGAAACCAACTCCCAAAAAATCATCCGCAAAAACGGCTACAAAGCCACAGTAAAGATCTTCACAGACCTTCGCCCATTTCTGGAACGCCTTGATTCCATGAATGACCATAAAGAAAGTCTGGAAGAAGGTATTAAATTTACCCCGGATGAGAAATACCCGGATCTTTCCAGAAACGAACTCATCCGACAGACGATCTTGGCTATTTGTCTGTAGCCATGAAATATTGAGAAAGATATATTAGAAATAATGAAAGAATTTATAATAGAAGAAAACGAAGCCGGACAGCGTTTTGACAAGTACCTTGCCAAGCTTCTTAAAGAAGCCCCTAAAAGCTTCTTCTACAAAATGCTCCGCAAGAAAAACATCACCCTGAATGGAAAAAAAGCCACCGGAAACGAAAAACTCCTCAAAGGCGACACCATCAAACTATTCCTGAGTGATGAAACCTTCGACAAATTTGCCGGAAGCACCCAGGTAGCAAGAGCGTACTGTGAATTAGACATCATTTATGAAGATGCCGATATCATTATCATCAACAAACCAGCAGGAATGCTCTCTCAGCCAGCAGACGACGGCGAACCATCATTGGTAGAATACCTGATCGGTTATCTCCTGAAAAAAGGCGAACTCACAGAAGAACAGCTAAAAACTTTCAAACCATCCGTGTGCAATCGTCTCGACCGAAACACCAGCGGCATGGTCTGTGCTGGCAAAAGTCTCGCCGGATTGCAGTTCCTATCCAGAATCTTCCATGACAGAACGCTCCATAAATACTATCTCTGTCTGGTAAAAGGCAAACTGGACAAACCTGCCCATATCAAAGGCTACCTGCACAAAGACAAAAAAACCAACAAAGTAACCGTAAGCAAACAAGATTTCCCTGATTCCCTGCCAATCGAAACCGCATACCGCCCGATTGACAGTAATGGAAAAATGACACTCCTGGAAGTAGAACTGATCACAGGCCGAACACATCAGATCCGAGCCCATCTGGCCGGAACTGGTCATCCGCTCCTGGGAGACACCAAATACGGTGACAATGAATTCAACAAACAATACACCCGCCATGGAGTAAAATACCAGCTTCTCCATGCATACAGATTAGTAATTCCGGAGACAGACCAAACCTTCGTGGCACCGGTGCCGGAGCTTTTTTTCAAAATCATCAACGAAGAACACCTGCAGGAGGCATATCATGAGAATCTGGAAAGAAGTATGGGATTACGCGAAAATGATCATCATAGTGGTGCTGATCGTAACACTCATAAATAACGTAGTACTTATCAACGCCAAAATCCCTTCCGAATCAATGGAAAAAACCGTTATGACCGGAGATCGTCTCTTCGGCTTCCGACTGGCATATGGCATCAACATAGATCTCTTCGGGCATGAAATATCAAAAAAAATAAAAGACCCTGAGCGATTTGACATCATCATCTTCAAATATCCGGACGATGAAAAAAAACTCTTTATCAAGCGCCTCATCGGACTCCCCGGAGAAAAAGTCCGGATCACAGACGGAAAAGTTTACATCAACGACTCCGAAATTCCACTGGACGACAGCTTCATCCCCGAGAAAGCAAGAGGAAACTTCGGCCCATACGAAGTCCCCGAAAACAGCTACTTCATGCTCGGAGACAACCGCAACCACTCTAAAGATTCCCGCTGCTGGAAAACCACCAACTTTGTAACCTTCGACGAAATCGTAGGCAAAGCCGTCATCCGGTATTATCCGTCGGTGAAATTACTTAAATAAGAAAAACCTTAAAGGAGAACAATTTGGCAACATGGAATAGCAGAGGCTTACGAGGCTCCACACTGGAAGACCTCGTAAACCGCACCAACGAACAATACAGAGAAAAAGAACTTGCACTCATCCAGAAAATCCCAACACCCATCACCCCCGTCCGAATGGACAAAGAAAACCGTCATATCACCCTGGCCTACTTCGAACAGCGAAGCACCGTAGACTACATTGGAGCAGTACAGGGAATCCCCATATGCTTTGACGCCAAAGAATGCGCCACAGACACCTTCCCCCTCGCAAACATCCATCCCCACCAGGTAGAATTCATGCAGGCATTTGAAAAACAAGGCGGCATAGCATTCTTTCTCATATTCTACAGCCACGAGAACCAATTCTACTACCTCCCCTTGCGCCACCTCCTCATCTTCTGGACCCGAATGCAAGAAGGCGGTCGCAAAAGCTTTCGCAGAGAAGAACTCAATCCGCAATACTATCTCAACAAAAAAAATGGATTCTTAGTTCCGTATCTTGACGGGATTCAGATTGACTTAAATGAGAGAGAATAGAGGGTGTATGTCATCTTATAAAGGGACGCGCAGAAACATATTTGCTTTTTGCTTAGTTAGCTGGTAAATTTCTTTATAAGAAATGATTAGCAACGAGAGTTCAGACATTTGTTTTTTACTATAATTTGGTTGAGGAAAATGCCATTATGTGATTCTTTAAAGTTTTTCAGTTAAAAAATTTGGGGTACTAAAAAAAGAAAAGTAAAAACTTTACACATGGAATTATAATTTTCCATATTTCAATTCCCAGCTCAGAAAGATATGATATCCCAGATGCATTTGCAGACGTCTTAGAGTTTCTTAGTCTCCCGGAAATCTGCGTTATGAGAAGAAAAGTCCCTTGTCTGAGCGCCAGCGAGTAATTCCGGACTTTTCTGCTCATGCTTTTAGCAGATTTTCGGGAGACTTAGAAACTCTTAGATGTCGAAACCGCATCTGGGATATCATATCTTTCTGAGCGTCCCTTCCAAATCAAATAAAAAACAACTCCGCAGGGATTGACAATTCCGCCAAAACCCTATATAATTCTATCTAGTTTTGTATTAGCTTGGTATCACGTTACCAAATTAAAGCGATAAGGAATAAAACATAATAAGAAACAAAAAAACATAACCACAGGAGGACCAACCATGCAACGTATTTTTCACACCCCGGAAGGTGTAAGAGACATCTACAACGGCGAATGCAGCCAAAAAAGAAAGGTACAGGAGAAAATCCATCGCGTCTTCCACCAGTACGGCTATGAAGACATAGAAACTCCGACATTTGAATACTTCGAAGTATTCAGCCGCGAAGTAGGAACCATCCCATCCAAAGAACTCTACAAATTCTTCGACCGCGAAGGCAACACTCTGGTACTCAGACCAGACTTCACCCCGTCCGTATCCAGAGCCTGTGCCACCTACTTCTCCCCGGACAAAGAACCAGTAAGCTTATGCTATACCGGCAACACATTCATCAACAATTCCAGCTATCGAGGCCATCTCAAAGAAACTACACAGATGGGCGTAGAACGAATCGGAGATGAATCCGCAGACGCAGATGCAGAACTTCTCGCCATGACAGTCGAATGTCTCCTGGCAGCAGGACTGACGGAATTTCAGGTCAGCGTCGGACAGGTAGATTACTTCAAGTCCCTCTTAAAAGAAGCAGAACTCGGCCCCGAAGCAGAAGAACGCCTCCGAACCCTGATCTCACAGAAAAACTCATTTGGAGTAGAAGAATTCGTAGCAGAGCAGAAAATTAAAGACAGCATGGTAAAAGCCTTTATCGAAATCCCACAGATGTTCGGTTCCGAAGAAGTCTTAAAGAAAGCCAGAAGCCTGACAAACAATGCATGCGCACTCGAAGCAGTTTCCAGACTCGAAGAAATCTATGAGATCATGAAAAACTACGGCTACGAGAAATACATCTCTTTTGACTTCGGAATGCTCAGCAAATATCAGTACTACACAGGAATCATTTTTCAGGCATACACCTATGGAACCGGCGAGCCAATGATCAAGGGCGGTCGTTACAATGGCCTGATGAAACACTTCGGTAAACCGGCGGCCTCTATCGGATTTGCGATTGAAGTAGACAATCTTCTTCTTGCACTTTCCAGCCAGAAACTGCTCTCTGAGAAAGAAGAGAAGCCGGAAGTGATCGAATATGAGCCACAGGATCGTGCACAGGCGATCAAAGAAGCACAGAAACTTCGCGCAGAAGGCAAATGTGTGGCATTACGTTTGAAAAAGGAGGCCAGATAAGCCATGAGATACCTGACAGTTGCCCTGACCAAAGGCAGACTTGCCAACAAAACAATGGAAATGTTTGAGAAAGCAGGAATCACCTGCGAAGAAATGAAAGATAAAGATTCCCGTAAACTGATCTTTACAAATGAAGAATTAAAAATGAAATTCTTCCTTGCAAAAGGTCCGGATGTTCCTACCTATGTAGAATACGGCGCGGCAGACATCGGAATCGTCGGAAAAGATACGATCCTTGAAGAAGGCCGTAAGTTATATGAGGTTATGGACCTCGGATTTGGAAAATGTAAAATGTGTGTCTGCGGACCGGAGAGTGCCAGAGAGGTTCTGGAGAACAACCAGCTCATCCGTGTAGCAACCAAATATCCGAATATTGCAAAGGACTACTTCTTTAACAGAAAACATCAGACCGTAGATCTGATCAAATTAAATGGTTCTATCGAGCTGGCACCGATCGTTGGTCTGTCAGAGGTTATCGTAGATATCGTAGAGACAGGAAGCACACTGAAAGAAAATGGTCTCAAAGTATTAGAAGAGGTTTGCCCGCTGTCTGCCAGAATGGTTGTCAACCAGGTAAGCATGAAGATGGAGAACGAAAGAATTCGCAAACTCATTGAAGATTTAAGAAGAGTTCTGCAGGAGGAAATGTAAAGATGCGTACAGTAAAATTAACAAAAGAATCCACAAAAGATATTCTTGAGAATCTGCTGAAAAGAAGCCCGAACAACTATGGGAAATTTGAATCCAAAGTAGCTCAGATTCTTGATAAAGTAAAAAATGAAGGAGATGCAGCACTCTTTGCCTACACAAAGGAATTTGACAAAGCAGATGTAACAAAAGAGACAATCCGTGTCACGGATGCAGAGATCGAAGAAGCATATGCGCAGATAGATCCTGCACTTCTTGGCGTTATCCGCAAAGCACTTGTCAACATCCGCAAATATCATGAAAAACAGATTCAGAACAGCTGGTTTACAAGTGAGACAAACGGAACTATGCTCGGCCAGAAAGTGACTCCGTTAAACAGAGTAGGTGTTTATGTACCTGGCGGAAAAGCAGTTTACCCATCATCCGTACTTATGAATATCGTACCTGCAAAAGTAGCAGGAGTACCGCACATTGTTATGACAACACCTCCTGGAAAAGACGGCAAAGTATGTGCATCTACACTGGTAGCTGCCAAAGAAGCAGGGGCGGATGAAATCTACAAAGTAGGAGGCGCTCAGGCAATCGGCGCACTGGCATTTGGAACAGAGAGCATCCCGAAAGTAGATAAGATCGTAGGCCCTGGAAATATTTTCGTAGCCCTTGCAAAGAAAGCAGTATACGGATATGTAAGCATTGACTCTATTGCAGGTCCAAGTGAGATTCTTGTTCTGGCAGATGAGACAGCAAATCCACACTTCGTAGCAGCAGACCTTCTTTCCCAGGCAGAACATGATGAACTTGCCTGCGCGATTCTGATCACTACAAGCGAAGAATTTGCAGCCAAAGTAGACGAAGAAGTAAAGGGCTTCGTAGAAGTCCTTTCCAGAAAAGAGATTATCCAGAAGTCTCTTGATAACTTTGGCTATATCCTTATTGCGGAAGATATGGACGAGGCAATCGAAGCAGCCAATGAAATTGCTCCGGAACATATGGAAATCGTGACAGCCAACCCGTTTGAAGATATGATGAAAGTAAAGAATGCAGGTGCGATCTTTATCGGAGAATACAGTTCAGAACCTTTGGGAGATTACTTCGCAGGTCCGAACCATGTACTCCCAACAAACGGAACAGCCAAATTCTTCTCTGCACTTTCTGTAGATGATTTCATTAAGAAGTCAAGTATTGTATATTATTCTAAAGCAGCGCTGCGTGACATCCACAAGGATATCATCCAGTTTGCAACCTCCGAACAGCTTACTGCACATGCAAACTCTATTGCCGTTCGTTTTGAGGATGAGGATAAATAATAGCGTCAGATTTTTTTAAGAAATAAATAGAAGAGAAGCTATTTAACCAAATCAAGTAAGTCCCCTGCGGAGGTTGCGAAGAGCAATAAGCAGTGGGTGGGGACTTGCTTGTATCAGAAGGGGTACAAGCCCCTTCTGATAAACTGCGAAGCAGTTATTTGGTTATGAGCAAGTAGCGAAAGCGGATTGCGAATATCCGATTGACTCCATTACATATTACAGAGAGAAAAACAGCGAGGACGTAATTATGGCAAGAGAAGCCTCAGTAGAGAGAAATACAAAAGAAACCGAGATTAAATTAAAGATTAATTTGGACGGAACCGGATATTCCGATATCGAAACAGGAGTGGGATTTTTTGACCATATGCTGGATGGATTTACCCGTCATGGACTTTTTGACTTAAGTGTCAGAGTTCATGGTGACCTTCAGGTAGATGATCATCATACGATCGAGGACACAGGAATTGTTCTCGGAACCGCATTAAAAGAAGCAATCGGCGACAAAAAAGGAATCAAGCGTTACGGCAGCTGTATCCTTCCGATGGATGAATCCCTTGTGCTCTGTGCGATTGACCTGTCCGGAAGACCGTATTTTGCATGGGATGCAGAATTCACTACAGATAAGATTGGCGATATGTCTACAGAAATGGTAAAAGAATTTTTCTACGCTATTTCTTATTCCTGCGGCATGAACCTCCATATCAAGGTTCTGACTGGTGGAAACAACCATCATATGGCAGAAGCCATGTTCAAGAGCTTTGCCAAAGCACTGGATGCAGCAACATCTTATGACCCGAGAATCACAGATGTATTGTCTACCAAAGGAAGCCTTGCGTAATGTAGATAATTGGTAACTATTCAGCAGTCTACTATCCCGCGAGGTGTTTTGGCATGAACATGCCAAAATCCCGAGACATACAAGTCAAAATCCCATCGCCGAAGGCGATTTTTAATGGATTTTGACTCGTAACTGTGAAGGTACTGAACAGTTACGATAATTGCAGAATAATGAAAGATGTTCCCGGAATAGCAGAAAAATAGTATTATCTTCGGGCTATGTGGAACATCTTTTGAGATAAAGATAAAATAATGCATTATAAGTTAATCAGGAGAGCGTGATAAAGATGGAAAATACAGCAAATTTAAAGAGCAGCATCGCCTGGTCGGATTTCAAGTTAAACAGCGACGGAATGGTACCTGTAATCGCACAGGACTATCAGACAAACGAAGTCCTGATGCTTGCATACATGAATGAAGAAGCATTCAATACCACACTTCAGACCGGCAAAATGACCTACTGGAGCAGAAGCCGCAATGAACTCTGGATCAAAGGCCTCACTTCCGGACACCTTCAGTTTGTAAAGTCTCTTACATTAGATTGCGATAACGACACCATCCTTGCAAAAGTAGAGCAGATCGGTGCAGCCTGCCATACAGGAAACAGAACCTGCTTCTTTAAAACACTGACAGAGGCAGTAAAGTAAGAGAATCAATGTTGTTTCTCATATAGTGTAAAAACATTAATAGGAAATATATAATTGTATTGACATTTTTTATTAAATGTGATAAAAAAAGAGTATCCGAATTGAATATGTGCAATGTTATAGCGCGAAGGTTACATCATATATGATGTGCAAAAGAGAATCCGGTGAGAATCCGGAGCGATACCGTCACTGTGTATGGGAGCTGTTTTTCAGAGACCACTGGGCTGCCGGGAAGGGGAAAACAGCGATGATCGAAGTCAGGAGAACTGCCTTGGCGTGGAATTTAAGGTCTGCGGTATACAGAACCTATATTCTCATAACTATACATAGCTCTTTTATATAAATGAATCAGGCAGTCTGATTGAATTATGAATTGTGAGATATCTGGCTGATTCATTAAAAATCGTGTATTTATGGGAAAGTGGCAGCTGCAGAATATATGGCTGCTTTTTTGCATACGTCTGTCCGGAAATACAAGAAATAAAAGAGGAAAAACAAAATGAAAAGAAAATCCATGTTAGCTTTATTACTTGCAGTATCTATGACCTGCTCCATGACAGCAGCAACAGGTGCAGTAGCATTTGCATCTGATGACACAGCGACAGAAGAATCAGCTGACGATGCAACAGAGGAAACAGCAGATGATGCAGAAGCGGATGAAGCTTCCGATGACACAACAGAAGCATCTGATGATGATCAGAAAGCAGCAGATGAAGTAGCTGCCCTGATCGACAAAATTTATGTTCAGGAAAGAACAGATACAACTGATGACGACTGCAAAGCAGCAAAAGAAGCATGGGACAAACTGACAGATGCTCAGAAAGAACTGGTAGAAGGTGAAGAAGCAAGCCCTGAATACTTTGGTCGTGACACAGGTGACGCTTCCAAAGATGATCCGCGTAATCAGGATGAAATCGGTGAGAACGAACTCCTTGTAGTAAGCTTTGGTACATCTTTCAACGACAGCCGTGCAGAGGATATCAAAGGAATCGAAGATGCTCTTGCAGAAGCATATCCGGACTGGTCAGTAAGACGTGCATTCACAGCACAGATTATTATCAACCATGTAGAAGCAAGAGATAATGAAGTAATCGATAACATGCAGCAGGCACTTGACCGTGCAGTAGACAACGGTGTTAAGAACCTTGTTGTACAGCCTACACATCTGATGCATGGTGCTGAATATGATGAAATGGTAGAAGCTATCGACGGATATAAAGATAAATTCGAATCCGTAGCAATCGCAGAGCCAATGCTTGGTGAAGTTGGCGATGACGCTACAGTGATCAACGACGATAAGAAAGCAGTTGCACAGGCAATCACAGATGAAGCATGCAAAGAAGCTGGATTTGATGATATGCAGGCAGCAGCAGATGCCGGTACAGCATTCGTATTCATGGGACATGGAACATCCCATACAGCTAACGTAACATATGATCAGATGCAGACACAGATGAATGACCTTGGATTCACAAATGCATTCATCGGTACTGTAGAAGGTGAGCCAGAAGATACAGCTTGCGAAGCAGTTATCGAGAAAGTAAAAGAAGCTGGATTTAAGAATGTAATTCTTCGTCCTCTGATGGTTGTTGCCGGTGACCACGCTAATAACGATATGGCTGGTGATGATGAAGATTCCTGGAAATCTCAGTTCGAAGCATCTGGTGATTTCGACAGTGTAGACTGCCAGATCGCAGGTCTTGGAAGAATTGAAGCTGTAGAAGATCTCTATGTAGAGCATACAAAAGCAGCAATTGATTCTCTTGGAACATCTGATGAAGCTGCAACAGACGATGCTGATGCAGAAGCAGCAGATGATACAAAAGATGAGGCAGCGGCTGACGATACACAGACAGAAGAAGCAGCAGATGATGCTGCAGAGGCTGACGCTGAATAATAGAATAAAAAGTTATTTCTTTAAATAACATTGTCCAAACAAATAAGCTGCCCGGAGAACTTGTAAAAGTTCCCGGGCAGATATATTATATGATAAGAGAGGATGATATTTTTTATCATATAATATATCTGGTATGTATTTTTAGGTTTTGGATAATATGATATCAGGGTCAAAAGGTCAGAAAGTCGCTCGTGTTTGCACGATAAGACTTTTGAACTTGGGACCTGCCAAACATGAGAGAGTAGCGATTTACGTAGTAAATCTGCGGATTATGAATATATAAAACAAGGAGAGAAAAATCATGAAAAAACGTTCATTTACATTATTAATGTCAGCACTTACTATTTCCGCAACACTTCTTGGCACAAGCCCGATTCTGGCAGAGACAGACACCGACACAGCGACAGAAGAGAGCGCCGATAAGGAAGAAAGCACAGATAAAGCTGATTCGGAAGAATCTGATGCAAAGAATACAGATGCAAAAGCAGAAGACGGCAAGGATGCAGATGCATCAAAAGGCGACACATTAGAGGATGGTACATACACAGCTGAATTTGACACAGACAACGGAATGTTCCACGTAAACGAAGCAAATGATGGAAAAGGAGTCCTTACTGTAAAAGATGGCAAAATGACAATCCACGTAAGCCTTGCATCTAAAAAAATCGTAAATCTTTTTGCTGGCAAAGCAGAGGATGCTCAGAAAGACGGAGCAGAATTGCTTGAGCCGACAACCGATACTGTTACATACAGTGATGGAATGAGCGAAGAAGTATACGGATTTGATATTCCGGTACCGGCAATTGATGAGGAATTTGATGTAGCCTTAGTCGGAACAAAGGGAAAATGGTACGACCACAAAGTAAGCGTCAAAAATCCGGTAAAAGATGATTCTGCTTCCACAGATGCAGATACAGAAGATAAAGATGCAGATTCCAAATCTGAAGATGCACAGACAGAAGATACAAAAACAGAGGATGCTAAAGCAGAGGATACAGATAAAGATACTAAGGATGAGGAAAGCAAAGGTAAAACATTGGCGGATCTGAACCTTGAGGATGGCGACTATACTATGGAAGTAACTCTCACAGGTGGTTCAGGCAGAGCAACTATTGACTCTCCGGCAGCAATCAAAGTTGAAGGCGATAAAGCGACAGCAACGATTGTATGGAGCAGCCCGAATTATGACTATATGCTGGTAGACGGCGAGAAATACGAACCAGTCAACAAAGACGGGAACTCCACATTTGAGATTCCAGTCAGTGTATTTGACGCAGAGATGGATGTGACAGCTGATACCGTAGCAATGAGCGAGCCTCATGAAATCGACTATACCTTAAACTTCGATTCCACAACTGTCAAAGAAGCAAAGACAGCAGATGACAAAGAGGCTAAATAATAAAAAGCAAAACAGGAAAAGAAAAAGATAAGATTATGAGAAAAGTAAATTCAACTGAAAAACAGCAGAGGACATGGCACCATGGCTTTCTACTGACTATGTTGCTACTTGTTTGCACCTGCATTTTTTGCACTGTACATACAGCACAGGCAGCAGACGAGGCCAAAACTCCGGCGGAGCTTCCTGGACTGACATACGATCACAGTATGGAACTTTCCTATGCAGAAGAGTTCAGTGTAGATTACTATAATGATGGATATGCCCTCATCACGATTGCTGAGGAAGGGCAGTTTCTTGTAGTGCCGGAAGGAAAAGAAGCACCGAAAGGTCTGAGCGAGGATATCACTGTTATTCAGCAGCCACTGAATAATATTTATCTGGTGGCAACCTCAGCTATGGATCTTTTCCGTGCCATCGACGGCATTGATAATATTCGCCTCTCCGGAACAAAAGAAAGCGGTTGGTATATTCAGAAAGCCAAAGATGCCATGGAATCCGGAAAGATGATTTATGCAGGCAAGTACAATGCACCGGATTATGAACTAATCCTGAATGAAGGCTGTGGACTTGCCATTGAGTCAACTATGATTCATCATAATCCTGAAGTACAGGAGAAACTGGAGCAGTTTGGTATCCCTGTAATGGTAGAGCGTTCAAGCTACGAAAGTCATCCTCTTGGACGAACAGAGTGGATGAAATTATATGCAGTTCTTCTGGGAAAAGAGGATGTGGCGGAGAAAGCGTTCAAAGAGCAGACAGACAAGCTTGATAAAGTTCTTGCATCCGATGACAAAGATACAGGAAAGACTGTGGCATTCTTTTACATCAATTCTACAGGTGCTGTCAATGTACGAAAGAGTAACGATTATGTATCTAATATGATCGAGCTTGCAGGCGGCAAATATGTTCCGGAAGATACAGGCGAGAGTGATAACGCCCTTTCTACTATGAATATGCAGATGGAAGAATTCTACGCTAAAGCGAAGGATGCGGATTATATTATTTACAACAGCACCATTGACGGAGAGCTGTCAACCATTGATGAACTTCTTGCCAAGAGCAATCTTCTGGCCGATTTCAAAGCAGTAAAGGATGGAAATGTATGGTGCACAGGTAAGAACCTCTTCCAGGAAACCACAGAACTGGGAACTATGATCGAAGATATTCATACGATTCTTACGACGGATGATGACTCTTTGGATGAACTTTCTTATATGCATAAATTAAAATAGAACAAGCACAGTATTTTTGGATAAGTGAAAATTATTTAAGAGGGGACAAAAAATATCTTTTGTCCCCTGAATTGTATAGAAGCTAAATTGTTCCATAATGTTCCTATGATATTAAAAGCCTTCCGGGCAGAATCGCACTGTGGCGGAGGGCAATTATGCCGCTAAAGAGACCTGCCACAGGCGGAGAACCCTGCTTGCAGGATTTTTTCTTGTAGATTTTGACTCGTAACTGTGAAGTTACTGAACAGTTACAGATAATCAAGAGTTACATATATAAAATAAAACAGATAGAAGGAAAAGAACATGGATGATAAAAAACGTGCAGCCAGATACTGGCTGGCATTTCTTATACTGGCAGTACTGCTGGTGATTTTATTCGTCTGGAATGTAAATGCCGGAAGTATCCATCTTTCGGTAGGTGAGATCATGAATATCATTTTCAGACATGAAGGCAATGCCACTGCCTACAATATTATATGGGAAATCCGCCTGCCAAGAATTCTGGCGGTAATTATTCTGGGCGGAGCGCTTTCCGTATCAGGATTTCTCCTTCAGACATTTTTTAATAACCCTATTGCAGGACCTTTCGTACTTGGAATCTCTTCAGGAGCCAAGCTTGTAGTTGCACTTCTGATGATCTTCTTTCTCAGCAAATCAATCTCTATGGGGTCTGCGGCTATGATTATCGCAGCTTTCATAGGATCTATGATTTCCATGGGATTTGTCCTTCTTGTTGCAAAGAAAGTCCACAATATGTCCATGTTGGTCATCAGTGGTGTCATGATCGGATATATCTGTTCCGCAATCACAGATTTTGTAGTCACCTTCGCAGATGATTCCAACATTGTTAATCTTCATAACTGGTCACTGGGAAGTTTTTCTGGAATGTCATGGGGAAATGTACAGGTAATGGCAGTCGTGGTGCTGATTACGATGGTGATTGTATTTTTTATGTCAAAGCCGATCGGCGCCTATCAGCTGGGTGAGGTTTATGCCCAGAATATGGGAGTAAATATCAAATTGTTCCGTATAGGTCTGATTTTATTGTCAAGTATTCTGTCAGCCTGTGTAACGGCTTTTGCAGGACCGATTTCTTTCGTAGGAATCGCAGTACCTCATATTGTAAAAAGCCTGCTTAAGACAGCCAGACCACTTCTTGTGATTCCGGCATGTTTTTTAGGTGGTGCGGTATTCTGTCTTTTCTGCGATCTGATTGCCAGAACGGTATTTGCACCGACAGAACTTAGCATCAGCTCCGTAACTGCTGTATTTGGTGCGCCAGTGGTAATTTATATCATGATCCGCAGGCAGCAAAGAGTATAAATGTTTCGGGAAATATAAGAATAATAAATTGCAGGATGGGCAGGAAAATATGGAAGAGAAGATAACAAAAACAGAAAATAAAAATACACACCAGAAGGAACAGTATTTCTTCTATACAGACCAGTTGACGGTAGGCTACGATGGAAAACCTTTGATCAGAGAAATCAATATTCAATTAAAAAAAGGTGAGATTCTGACTCTCATCGGTCCGAATGGAGCCGGAAAGTCAACAATTCTTAAGAGCATCACCAGACAGCTTGCCACAATAAGCGGTACCGTCTATCTGGATAAACAGACGATGTCTAAGATGTCTAATAAAGAAGTATCTCAGAAACTGGCAGTTGTTTTGACAGAGAGAATGCGTCCGGAGCTTATGACCTGTGAAGATATCGTAGCAACGGGGAGATATCCATACACAGGAACTCTTGGGATTCTTTCAGCAGAAGACAAGGCAAAAGTAAGAAAAGCAATGGAAACCGTTCACGCCTGGGATTTAAAAGACAGAGATTTTACAGCTATCAGTGATGGCCAGAGACAGAGAATTCTTCTCGCGCGTGCTATCTGCCAGGAACCGGAGATCATTGTACTGGATGAGCCGACTTCTTTTCTGGATATTCGTCACAAATTGGAACTGCTTACGATCTTGAAGCAAATGGTTCTGGATCATCAGCTTACGGTGATCATGT
Organism: Blautia sp. HCP3S3_B11; assembly: GCF_052064435.1. Lineage (NCBI taxonomy): Bacteria > Bacillati > Bacillota > Clostridia > Lachnospirales > Lachnospiraceae > Blautia > Blautia sp. HCP3S3_B11. Next base: position 194,229 of record NZ_JBQHVP010000002.1, on the reverse strand, counting down.
CTCTTCATGAACTGGATCTTGCACAGAAGGTGTCTGACAAAGTAATCTGCGTCCATGGAGAATACATAGAGAAATATGGTGCCCCGGAAGAAATTTTTACTTCAGAATATATCAGGAATCTATATGGAATTACCAGAGGGAGCTACAATGCAGCATTTGGCTGCGTAGAAATGGAAGCGCCTAAAGGAACTCCACAGGTATTCGTAATCGGTGGAAACGGAAGCGGGATACCGGTTTACCGGAAATTGCAGCGCCAGGGGATTCCTTTTGCAGCAGGCGTTCTTCATACCAATGATGTAGACTATCAGGTGGCCGGCGCATTGGCAGATAAAGTTATTTCGGAACAGCCATTTGAATGCATTTCCCAGAATGCCTGTGACCAGGCAGCAGAGATTATGAGACAATGCAAAGAAGTTATTTGCCCATTAAAAGATTTTGGAACTATGAATGCAAGAAACAGAGAACTCCTTCAACTCGCAGAAGAACTTGGACTCTTAAAAAATAAAGCATAATTTTATCTCAGAGAGATTCTTGGGTTTTAACCAAATCAATACCATTTACTGACAATGTGTGATATAATAGGTCTCATCAATCATCCAAAGGAGAGGCTTATGGATAAATTATATATCGTTATTCCGGCATACAACGAACAGGATAACATCGAACAAGTCATTAATGACTGGTATCCGGTTATTGAAAAGCATAACGGAGATGGTCAGTCCCGTCTGGTTATCATTGATGACGGAAGTATAGATTCTACATATGAAAAATTAAAACAATATGCGAAGACACGTCCGTTACTGACTCCTCTGACTAAGCCAAATGGCGGTCATGGAGCAACAGTACTCTACGGATACAAATATGCGTTAAAGAACGATGCGGATTATATTTTTCAGACAGATTCTGACGGACAGACACTTCCTGAGGAATTTGAACCATTCTGGAATCGCCGTGAGAAATATGATATGGTGATTGGCTGGAGAAAAGAAAGACAGGACGGTGCTTCTCGGGTATTTGTGACGAAGACATTAAAACTTGTGATCCGTATCTGCTTTGGAGTGACTCTCACAGATGCGAACACACCTTACCGTTTGATGAAAGCGGAGACTATGCGTAAATACATTCGCCTGATACCAAAGAATTTTAACCTGTCCAATGTCCTTCTGGCAGTTATTTACAAGAAAAAGGGCTGTACGATTAAATATCTTCCTATCACATTCAGACCGCGTCAGGGCGGGATAAATTCTATTAATATGAAGAAAATCTGCAAGATCGGCAAACAGGCAGTGATAGACTTCATGAAATTAAATAAAATCATTCGTAATACATAATAGAAAAAATACATTTTTGCTGTTCACCTGTGGTAGCTATAGGGTGGACAGCATTTTTATATTTATCTTTTATATCATAGGTAGTTACTTTATAATATTTCTATGATAATGATAAAATGCACTCGTGCAAGACTCTTTCTTGTCTCGGAATATTCGGATAAATATCGAATTATATAATGAAATGTCGGACGAATTTTGTTGACTTTTTTGAAAAATGAAATTACAATGATGGACATAACAGGACAAAACACAACACTATATGACACAAAATGATACAAAATGAAACGAGAATCAAAAAAGCAGGTCTTCTGATAAGACTTACCTGATTCGGTCAATCGTGAAAGATAGTAGGGAGAAAAGTATAAGATGAACAAAACGAATGAATTATGTGAAATGGAATTAACAGCTGATACCGAGGAAAGACTGTCTGTTTTAAAAAAGAAACTGGGCGCAACAGACAGGTATATTCAGCAGGACAACAGAGATCTTGCAGAATTGGAAAGCAGATATGAGAAACTGGATATATCATATCCTGTAAGAAGATTTCTGGATGATTACATTGCATGTATGCAGACGAAATACGAGCGCCTTGCAGATCTGTGCTATCTGGCAGGGGTAAAAGAGGACATGGATACGGCTGTTGCAGAGAATGAATAAAGTGTATTAAAAAAGAAATCTCTTGTTTTATTTGTCGAAATAGGATATTGTAAATATAAAAAGAAAATTCTTTTAAAATAATCTTATAAATGTGGGATTTTCAGGGCAGATAAGGAGAGATGAGAAGATGCATAAGAGGAATAAATTTATAAGCCTGGGACTTAGCTTTATACTGGCAGCGATGCCCGTATCATCTGTGGCGGCAGCTGAATTTTCAGACGGCACAGCTTACACATCTGATACAGAATTTGAGGATGGAACAGAAGGTAATGTGGAAGATGATACAGAGATTACGGCAGAAGAACCGTCGGATGCGGAGGTCTCTTTCAAGGAGAACATGATTCCTGACGCGGATGACACGACAGATAATGAGAAACTCCTTGAAGAGTATCTGAATCGTATCCTCTATGAACAGGATCTGTCTACACAGCCTGGAACTTCTGTGGCAGAGAGTGTGCTAAGTGGTGTGCAGCAGGCATTGTATGAAGAACTTAAGAGTAAGATTGCGACAGTAGCATCAAAAGGCGGTTCTACAAAAATTAGTATCAGTGCAGATCTTGGACTGACCTGGAAGACTACAGCAAGGGGAAAAGCACTTGACAAAGAAGTATCTTCGCATTTTGATGCACTAAGCACTTCAAAAATCATTAACTGTCTGTTAGTAGACTGTCCATATGAATTATACTGGTATGAAAAGACGGCATCCACCACATGGGAATATGGATACACGACGACTACAACAGGAAACAAAACAACTGTAATGATCAAAAATATTTCTGTAAACATGCCGGTGTGCAACAGTTATGCTTCAGGAAGATATAAAGTAAACGCAAAAATCGTACAGCTTGCAAAGCAGGCAGCAGCCAACGCCAGGATGATTGTGCAGAAATTTAGCAGCTATACAGAAACTGAAAAATTAATAGGATATAAAGAAATAATCTGTTATCTTACCTCATACAATGATGAAGCTGTAGAATGGGAAGAATATGGAGATCCATGGCAGTTGATTTATGTGTTTGACGGAGATGACAGTACAAATGTAGTCTGCGAAGGTTATTCCAAAGCATTTCAGTACTTATGTGACCTCAGTGATATTACCTGCTATACAGTGACTGGTACGATGGATGGCGGTACAGGTGCCGCACCTCATATGTGGAATATCGTGGAAAATGACGGTAAATACTACATGGCAGATATTACAAACTGCGATGAAGGTACAGTTGGGGAAAATGGCGGTCTGTTTCTGGATACCCCGATCTCCGGAAGCGTTTCCAAGGGATATACATATGCAACAGAGAGCACAGACATGCACTATGCATATGACACAGAAACCAAGACGCTATATGGGACAGGAAAGAATTCGGTTCTTCTGATGACACAGGATGCCTATTCTGTAGATAAATTAACTGCGAAACCTGCGAAAACATTGATTACAGGCATATCAAATGCGACAGCCGGTAAACTTGTGCTTACATGGAAGAAGTCAAAAGGAGCAAAAGGATATGAAATCTACCGTAGGACAGGAACGACAGGTTCTTATGTAAGAGCAGCAGAGATCAAATCCGGCTCAACAGTAAAATACACAAACACAAAATTGAAAAAAGGACGCACATATTATTACAGAATAAGGTCATATAGATATGATAAGAATGGGAAAAAAGTATACAGTGGATGGTCTGCTGTGAAAAGTAAGAAAGTAAAATAAACGCAATCAGTAAATTCTCAGTGCCATCACGAAAAATAATATTGAAAGTACTTTCATAAAAACAGAGTATAGAGTTTTAAGGGATTTTCTTGCCATGTATGGAACATCATGATACAATGAGACACGACATGACAAAGAAAATCCCTTAAATTATAGGAGGAATATTTATAATATGTGTGGAATCGTAGGATTTACAGGTGATCATCAGGCAGCACCAATATTATTATATGGTCTGTCCAGATTGGAATATAGAGGATATGATTCGGCAGGACTTGCAGTCCGCGATGGTGAAGGTGATACAGCAATCATTAAAGCGAAAGGACGTTTGAAAGTTCTTGCAGACAAGACCAGCGACGGAGAGAGCGTGCCTGGAACATGTGGAATCGGACATACCAGATGGGCAACTCATGGAGAACCGTCTGAGACGAATGCCCATCCGCATATGAGTGATGATGGAAATGTGGTAGCTGTTCATAATGGAATTATTGAGAATTATCAGGAATTGAAAGATAAACTCATCCGCAATGGTTATGAATTCTATTCATCCACAGACACGGAAGTGGCTGTTAAACTAGTGGATTATTATTATAAGAAATATCTCGGAACACCTGTTGATGCCATCAATCATGCAATGGTACGTATCCGCGGCTCTTATGCAATGGCTATCATGTTCAGAGAATATCCGGGAGAAATTTATGTGGCAAGAAAAGACAGCCCGATGATCCTTGGAGTGGAGAATGGCGAATCTTATATTGCATCTGATGTTCCGGCAATTCTGAAATACACCAGAAACGTTTATTATATCGGCAACCTGGAAATGGCACGTGTCAGAAAGGGTGAGATTACTTTCTATAACCTGGATGGTGATGAGATTCAGAAAGAACCAAAAACAATAGAATGGGACGCAGAGGCAGCAGAGAAAGCGGGCTTTGAGCATTTCATGATGAAAGAAATTCACGAACAGCCAAAGGCAGTGCGCGATACATTAAATTCTGTGCTCAAAGATGATCAGATTGACCTTACAGAAGTAGGTCTTACTGAAGAGGATATTCGTACAATCAGCCAGATTTATATCGTAGCATGCGGTTCCGCTTATCATGTAGGAATGGCGGCTCAGTATGTGATCGAAGACCTTGCCAGAATTCCGGTTCGCGTAGAACTTGCATCTGAGTTCCGTTACAGAAATCCAATTCTGGATCCGAACGGACTTGTGGTTATTGTCAGTCAGTCAGGTGAGACGGCAGATAGCCTGGCAGCACTTAGAGAAGCAAAGCAGAGAGGTATCCGTACTCTTGGAATCGTTAATGTGGTAGGATCTTCCATTGCCAGAGAGGCGGATAATGTATTCTATACATTGGCTGGACCGGAGATTTCCGTGGCAACAACAAAAGCATACAGTACCCAGCTCATCGCATCTTACGCGTTGGCAGTACAGTTTGCCAAGGCCAGAGAGCAGATTACGGAGGAGAAATATCAGGAACTTATCGCAGAATTGCAGACACTTCCGGATAAAATTTCCAAGATCATCGAAGATGATAAGGAACGTATCCAGTGGTTTGCCGCTAAACAGGCGAATGCAAAAGACGCCTTCTTCATCGGTCGTGGAATTGACTATGCAATCAGCATGGAAGGAAGCCTGAAGATGAAAGAAGTCAGCTATGTACACACCGAAGCCTATGCAGCCGGCGAGCTGAAACATGGAACGATTTCTCTCATTGAAGATGGAACTTTGGTGATCGGTGTTCTTACCCAGAATCATCTCTATGAAAAAACAGTCTCCAATATGGTAGAGTGCAAGAGTCGTGGCGCATACCTGATGGGACTTACCACATATGGCCACTACAATATAGAAGACACTGCAGACTTCACAGTCTATATCCCGAAAACAGATCCGCACTTTGCAACATCACTTGCGGTTATTCCGTTACAGCTGTTAGGATACTATGTCAGTGTAGCTAAGGGCCTGGATGTGGATAAACCGAGGAACTTGGCTAAGAGTGTAACTGTAGAATAGTAAATATAAGTATATAATGTTGCTTTACACTAAAATGGTTTCATGTTATCATTATCTAAATTGAAAGATTTGATAGCATGAAGCCATTTTTATAATGTTGTTAGATAATACAGGAAGTGAAAAGATATTTGATAAACGAAAAGAAACTCTTTAGAGATGGTGGGTTGAATTTCAAAGTAATGTGTTTTACAAAAATAAAGCATAAAGAAAATGGAGTGACTAAGTTTGAATGATAAAATAGTTGTCTGTTTAGGTAAGGGTGGACAGAGAGAAATGGCAGAGTCTTTTGCCAGGAAAAATAATGTGCCGATCGTGGAGAAACCGGGAGAGCATCTGACGGTAATGTTTGATGCCAAAGGTGTATCTCTGACAGGATATGGTCTGACTTATCAGGGAGATTTTGAGAATATGCTCCACAGAGTTACAAATGGAAGACTTTCTCATGAAATGCTGGTGCGTGCGGCTAAGTCTGACGGAGAAAATCTGAAGGCGATTGATGCTACCGCTGGTATGGGAGAGGATGGTTTTCTTTTGGCAGCGTATGGATATGAGGTGACATTGTATGAACAGAATCCGGTGATTGCCGCTCTTTTGAAGGATGCACTCCGCCGGGCAAAGAAGCACCCGGTATTAAAAGATATTGCAGCCAGAATGAAACTGGTAGAAGGTGACAGTGTAGAGTGTCTGGCGAAACTTATGGATCCGATAGACGTGATTTACCTGGATCCTATGTTCCCTGAAAGACAGAAGTCCGGTCTGATCAACAAAAAGCTTCAGTTAATCCAGAAACTGGAACCTCCGTGTTCGGAAGAAAAAGATCTCTTTGATGCGGCTGTCAAGGCCAGCCCATCCAAGATTATTGTAAAGCGTCCGCTGAAAAGTGTATATCTTGATGGTCGGGAACCGTCATACATACTAAAGGGGAAAGCAATCCGCTATGACTGCTATGTAATATGAAATGTATTGCTATTTGCATATGTGAACAGTAACGTGAACAGTAACTAAATGGTAACACTTTATGACAAAATCTTTACGAAAAAATGGTTTCATGTTATTATTATCTTATGTGAGTAAGAATAATGGCATGAATCCATTTTTGATTGAGAGGTAATCAGATGAAGAAAAAGTTATTCAATAAGCGGGGATGCAGGGGGAAAAAGCTGGCAATTGGTTTTATGGCAATATTTCTGTGCGGAATGCAGCCGGCACAGTCAGTTATGGCAACGATGCACTATGACAGAAGACAGACAGTTGCTTCAGAGCAATTTGAATCTTCTGTAGAAACATTCAGTGCAGCTTCTGCGGCAAGAGCAACGGTAAATAAGAATGCATGGAAGAAAATCAATGGTGTCTGCTATAACGGAAGCGGCAAGCCTATTCCAGGTGCGATTACCAGAGGAATTGATGTATCAGAGTGGCAGGGAACAATCAACTGGGAAAAAGTTAAGAGTTCTGATGTTGATTATGCGTTTGTACGCATTTCCTATGGGCTGAATTATATGGATAAAAAATATAATTATAACATGGAGCAGGCGGAGCTTGCCGGTGTGCCTGTAGGAACTTATGTATATAGTACGGCGAAGAATACAGCAGAGGCATTAAAAGAGGCACAGCTGGCTATCAATAAGATGAAGGGGTATAAGGTTTCCTATCCTGTAGCTTATGATCTGGAAGATTCGAAAATTCAGAAACTGTCAAAAAAGACTGTATCCGAAATGGCTCTGGCTTTTTGTAATGAGGTTCGCCGTGCCGGATATTATCCGATTATCTACTGTAATACATACTGGTATGATAATTTTATAGACTGGAGTATGCTTTCTGGCCTTGACGTGTGGATCGCCAGATATGGCGATACGATTCAGGCACCAGACAGAGCGAGGTATTCCTATACGATCTGGCAGTCTACCGATGGAAATACAGAAAATGGTTTGAATCCTACGAAAGGGCTGATTGCGGGAATACCGTCCTGGAATGATTCTGACATTGATTTTGGATATGTGGATTATACGAAGAAAATAACACCAAGATGGGAGCCTGTGGCTTCATATGTTCCGGCAGATACAGCGAATACCGGATCTTATGATCAGGCAAAAAATGGCTGGGTAGAAGAGGATGGAAGTACTTTTTACTATGTAAATGGCCAGAAAGCAGCCGGATGGAAAGAAATAGGCAATAAGAAATACTATTTTGATCCGGATACAGGAAGCCTCTATAAGGATAAGCTTTTTAAGGATGACGGGCAGGTCTATTATGTAGACAGTGACGGAGTCATGTATGCCAATAAATGGCTGACAGATTATAAAGGGAAAACGTATTACTTTAAATCTGATGGTGCCGCTTATAAGGGAATGAAACGCGTAGATGGAAAATATTACTGGTTCCATACCACACAGGGATATATATACAAAAACAGAAAAGTGGTCCGAAGTACCGGAGATATTTATTATTTTGGAAGTGATGGCGTACGCTGTGAAGATGGAATGAAACGCGTAACGGAAAATGGCACTTCTCGCACTTATTATTTCCACACAGATGGAAAAGCACATAAAGGCTGGCTGACATATAAAGGAAAAAAATATTATTTTTATAAAGGAAACAGTAAAATATTATCAGGAACCAGAGCAGAGAATATTACTCTGACCAGTTCAAATAATATTGTTTCTGTCTTTGATAAAAACGGAGTATGCACAAAACAGTACAAAAAATAAATCAGCTGGTATGTGTCTTTTTCCATTCATTTATAAATTCTATCTGTTCCTGATCGGAGATTTCCTGTGATGCTGCGTCGTTTCCGGCGGCTACACAGCACAGGAGAATGAAAGTCTGACAGAGAAGAAAGACCAGAATAAATAATAACGTAATCATAAGCTGCCTCCTGTTATATGCGAGAGATACTGACTTTTGGTATAGTCTTTGTGGATATACCAAAAGTCTTTGCATATTTTGAGAGTTTTATACATTTTATTCAAAAAAAGCAGAAAAATACCAGATGCTAATGAGAAATGTAAAGGGATTGTCAGGAATACTTGTAAATAATAATTGTTGGAAACACCAAGACAAGTTTTCGGGAATAATTTAAAGTAAGACTGGGCCTATAATATTTCAATGAAATGACGTTAGGGTCAAAAGTCTTACCGTGCAGGCGCAAATGACTTTCTGACTTTTTGCTCCTGATATCATAAAATGTTATAAGTGGATTGAGGAGTTGTTTATGATAAATTCAGATGATTCCGGCTATTCAGGAAAGGGCATTGGTGTCTGTGTACTGGATACCGGGATTTATTCTCATATAGATTTTACAGGGCGGATACGGGCATTTCATGACTTCATCGGACACCGTATCCAGCCGTATGATGATAATTCTCATGGAACCCATGTATGTGGTATAATAGGCGGTGACGGAAGAGCTTCACAGGGGCGTATCAGGGGAGTTGCACCTGGCTGTGAACTGATTGTGCTGAAAGTTCTGGACCGTAGGGGAAACGGAAGAAAAGAGGATGTGCTGAGGGCTTTTCAGTGGATTTTGGAGAACCGGCGGTATTATGGAATCCGTGTGGTCAATATTTCTGTCGGAACGACTTGTCGAACATTTGAGGATCATAAGGTTTTAATTGATGGAGTAGAGCGGTTATGGGATGAAGGACTGGTTGTAGTGGCCGCGGCAGGAAATCAGGGACCTGGTCCGGGAAGCGTGACGGCGCCCGGAAGCAGCCGTAAGATCATTACCGTAGGCTCCAGTGATCTTCTCACGGGGCGGACTGCCATATCAGGAAGAGGACCGACTTTTGAATGTATCTGCAAGCCTGATCTGGTTGCTCCGGGAAATCATATACTTTCCTGTGCTTCGGGACCGGATAACGGATATGGAGTTAAAAGCGGCACATCCATGTCCACGCCTCTGGTTTCCGGCGCGGCAGCACTGATGTTAGAAAAAAATCCGGAGCTGACAAATGTTCAGATTAAGATGAAATTAAAAGAATGCGCCAGAGATCTGGGACTGCCTAAAAATCAGCAGGGTTGGGGAGAATTGGATTTGGGACATCTTATGCGACCAGTATGAATTAATTGTACAATTGCAGTTTACTTCACTTTTGGCAATACACTTTGCAGTGCACAGGATTTGTGCTAATTGAATAAATTGGTGTAGTATATCTGGGGGTTCTGTTATATTCATGCCAAAATGCCTCACAGAGTAGTAACATTGTATTTTATAAAATACCACTTTACCATACAAAAGCATTGACGAATAGTCAGATTTCGGCTATTATGATAGTTAATTGATTATCAAAGGTGCTGGACACACAGTGAACAGTAAAATTATCAAAGCCAAAGAGGAGGACTAACATGAAAAAAATTCAGATGCAGACACCACTTGTGGAAATGGATGGAGATGAGATGACCAGAATTCTCTGGAAGATTATTAAAGATGAGCTTATTTTCCCATATATTGATTTGAATACAGAGTATTATGATCTTGGCCTGGAATACAGAAATGAAACTGATGACCAGGTAACTGTTGACGCAGCAGAAGCTACCAAGAAGTACGGTGTTGCAGTTAAGTGTGCAACGATTACTCCGAATAAGGCGAGAATGGAAGAGTACACCTTAAAGAAAATGTACAAAAGCCCGAATGGAACGATTCGTGCGATTCTTGATGGAACCGTATTTCGTGCTCCGATTGTTGTAAAGGGTATTGAGCCATGTGTTAAGAACTGGAAGAAACCGATCACGATCGCACGTCATGCATACGGTGATGTGTATAAGAATACAGAGATGTACATTGATGGACCAGGAGATGCTTATCTGGTATTTGAAGGTGCTGACGGACAACAGAGAAAAGAATTGATTCATCACTATGAAGGTCCGGGGGTTCTTCAGGGTATGCACAATCTGGATAATTCTATCACAAGTTTTGCAAGATGTTGCTTTAATTATGCGCTTGATACGAAACAGAATCTGTGGCTTGGCGGCAAGGATACGATTTCCAAGATTTATGACGGGCGTTTCAAAGAAATTTTTGCAACGATCTATGAGAATGAATTCAAGGATAAATTCGAGGCAGCAGGCATTGAATACTTCTACAGTCTGATTGATGATATTGTAGCCCGTGTTATGAAAGCGGAAGGTGGATTTATCTGGGCGTGCAAGAACTATGATGGTGATGTTATGAGTGATATGGTTTCTTCTGCGTTTGGTTCTCTGGCTATGATGACATCCGTTCTGGTATCCCCTCAGGGTTATTATGAATATGAGGCTGCTCACGGAACTGTGCAGAGACACTATTATCGTCATCTGAAGGGCGAAGAGACCTCTACAAACTCTGTGGCAACAATTTTTGCATGGACTGGTGCACTGAGAAAAAGAGGCGAATTAGATGGCAATAAAGATCTGATGGAATTCGCAGACAAGCTTGAGAAAGCTACTCTGGAGACGATCGAGAGCGGTAAGATGACAAAAGACCTTGCATTGATTACTTCTCTTGAGAATGTAACCGCGCTGAATAGTAAGGAATTTATTCTTGCAATCAGAGAAAAGCTGGATGAGATTTTATAATTTGTAAATGATTATGTCTCAAAACTGATAGATCGTATTTTATAAGATTATATAATAAAAATGGGAGGAACCTGCATTATGCAAGTTCCTCCCATTTTTCATATAATCCCTCAAGTTCTTCGGTAATTGCAGCCTTCTCTTTGCTGAGTTTTGCACATTCTGCTACGTTGGTGCAGATATCCGGGAGAACCATGGTTTCGTCGATTTCTTTGTCTCTTGTTTCAAGTTCTTCAATGCGGGCTTCAACTTTTTTTAATTCATTTTCGCGTTTTCTTTGGCGTGCCTGTTCTTCTTTCTGTTGTTGCCAGGAGAGTTTATTGTCAGATGCCTGTTTGGCTTCTGCGATTGCCTGGGCGGCAGCGGGTGCATATTTTTCAGTCAGTTCTTCTTTCTTTTCCAGATAATAATCATAGTCTCCGATATAATTTACGACTGCCTGGTTGGTCAGATCCAGAATTCTGGTAGCTGTCTGATTGATGAAATATCGATCGTGGGAGACATAGAACACGGTTCCGGTATAGCTGTTTAATGCCTCTTCCAGGATTTCCTTGGATGCGATATCAAGATGGTTGGTAGGCTCATCGAGAATCAGGAAGTTTGCCTCTGAAAGCATCAGCTTGGCGAGAGATACACGACCTCTTTCTCCACCGGAGAGGGCAGAGATGAGCTTAAATACATCGTCTCCTGTGAACAGGAAAGCAGCGAGCATATTTCGAATCTCTGTTTCTGTAAGAGTAGGATAAGCATCAGAAATTTCTTCAAAGATAGTTTTCTCCATATGCAGTACGTGATGTTCCTGGTCGTAATAACCAATCTGAACTTTAGAACCAAGACTGAATCTGCCGCCGTCTGCATCAATCAGTCCATTGATGATCTTTAACATGGTAGTCTTACCGGTTCCGTTATTACCAATCAGAGCTACACGTTCTCCACGCTTGATCTCAAAAGAGATATCGCTGAAAAGTGTCTGCCCCGGGAAAGATTTGGAAAGGTTCTCTACAGTGAGAACGTCGTTTCCGCTGATAAATCTTGGTTCCAGTGAGATTCGCATCTGGTTCTGGATTTCCTGTGGCTTATCGATACGCTGAATCTTATCCAGCATTTTTTCACGGCTCTCCGCGCGCTTAATTGACTTCTCACGGTTAAAGGATTTCAGTTTGGCAATAACAGCCTCCTGATGTTTGATATCACGCTGCTGGTTAAGATAAGCTTTATACTGCGCGTCACGAAGCTGTGCTTTTTTGAGTGCATAGGCGGAGTAATTTCCACTGTACATACGCATAGTGCCGGCTTCAATTTCCACTACCTTAGTGACTACCTTGTCAAGAAAATAACGGTCATGGGATACAATAAATACAGCTCCCGGATAGTTGAGCAGATAAGTTTCCAGCCAGGAAATACTCTCCATATCAAGGTGGTTGGTAGGCTCATCCAGCAGAAGGATATCCGGGCTGGAGAGAAGCAGTTTACCGAGAGCAACACGTGTTTTCTGACCTCCGGAGAGGGTTTCAATCTGGCGTTCGAAATCATCTTCGGTAAAGCCAAGACCTTTTAATACGCCCATGATCTCACTTTTGTATGCGTATCCGTTTTCCAATTCAAACTGGTGGCTCAGTCTTGTATAAGTATTCATCAGACTGTCCAGAGCATCACCTGTGGTTGTTTTCATCTCCTGTTCCAGAGAACGCAGGCGGTTCTCCATATCAATGATGTGTTGCTTGGTAGAAATCAGCTCCTCATAAATCGTGTGGTGTCCATGGATATCCTGGTACTGGGCGAGATATCCGATATTTTTATCTTTGGCAAGGACTACGTTTCCCGAATCAGGTGAGAGCTCGTGCATGATGATACGCAGCAGAGTAGTTTTACCGGCACCATTATTGCCAATCAGAGCTGCTTTTTCACGGTCTTCTATATGGAAACTGGCGTCTTGAAGGATGACCTTTTCGCCAAAAGATTTACAGATATTCTGACATGATAAAATCATAAGAATTCCTCCATTTATAATTTGTCCGCGTACTATTATAATCGAAAAAAGTTGTTTTTGAAAGTATTTTAAATGAATTTATCTATTTCTGCAAAGATATATGTTACTGCTCACTGCGTTCTTAGTAACATGCTTCGCGATGCAGGAAATATGAACCTCCTTGTGCTAAACCCAAGGAGGTTCATTTGCTTCACAAACTTAATTTATGCTATTCGCATAAATTCGCGCGGAATGTCTCAGGTTTTCTGTTGCCAAGCAATCCCAATTTGTTCCAGACTGCCGGAAATGATAGAAAGTTATAGATAAAAAATAGAAAATACCGTTTTATAAGATAGTTTCTGAGGTAAATTGATAAAAAATGCAGAATTATTTGGTGAAAAAGTACAGAATTAGTTTGACAATAAAATAACATCTGGGTATAATTGACATAGATAAGTTAAGGAGGGAAAATTTGTGGAAGCTAAAGAAATTTCAAAAGCGGTGATTAAACGTCTGCCACGTTATTATCGCTACCTCGGTGAGTTGATGGAGGAGAATGTTGAGCGTATATCTTCCAATGATCTCAGCAAAAAGATGCATGTGACAGCTTCCCAGATTCGTCAGGACTTAAATAATTTCGGCGGTTTTGGTCAGCAGGGTTATGGCTATAATGTACGTTATTTATACACAGAGATCGGCAAGATCCTTGGACTGGATACAGTACATCCGATGATTATTCTTGGTGCCGGTAATCTGGGACAGGCGCTGGCCAATTATGTGGACTTTGAAAAACGTGGTTTTAAACTGGTTGGTATTTTTGATGTAAATCCTGTACTTGAGGGAATTGCGGTGCGCGGAATCGAGATACAGATGTTAAGTGATCTTCCATGGTTTCTGAAGGAGAATGAGGTAGAGATTGCTATTTTGACTCTTCCGAAGAATAAAGCCAAAGAGATGGCGAAGATTTTAATTGATAATGGAATTAAGGCAATCTGGAACTTTGCACACATTGATCTGGATGCTCCGGAGGATGTAATGGTTGAGAATGTACATCTTTCAGAGAGCCTTATGACTCTGTCCTATAACCTGAGTGAATACAGGAAAGAGCACGAAGGCGAGTAGAATATGATGTGGAACACAAGGCTGTGGTCATCTGATCACAGCTTTTCTGAATTTAGCAAGATGATTTGGCTTATTCAGAACTACAAAATGAAAGCGGATTGCGAATATCCGATTGACATGTTTGATGAAATACGAGAACATACGGGGAGGTGAACAGATGAGAGGAGTTGTGACTGCAGCAGAAATGAAGGCGCTGGATGCAAATACGATTGAGAAAGCCGGAATTCCTTCGCTGGTATTGATGGAGCGTGCTGCATTACAGACTGTTACAGAAATCATAAAGCGGGTGAATACGAAGGATAAAGAGAAAATCCTGGTGGTCTGCGGAACCGGGAATAACGGAGGAGACGGACTGGCAATTGCCAGATTACTCTATTTACAGGGATTTAAAACGTGGTATTATATTGTTGGAAACGAAGAGAAAATGACAAAAGAAACTTCCAGTCAGCTTCGCACAGCAGAGTACTATCATACTCCACGGGTGCATAACCTGATTCCGGATGAATATACTACTATAGTAGATGCCATTTTTGGAGTTGGACTCAGCAGACCGATAGAGGGAAAATACGGAGAACTTATCAGCGAATTAAATCAGGCATCTGCGTTTAAAGTTGCGGTGGATATTCCTTCCGGGATTGATGCAGACACAGGATTCGAGAAAGGAATCGCTTTCCGGGCCGATCTTACGGTTACATTTGCCTTTCGAAAGAGAGGCCTGTGTTTCTATCCGGGGCGTATGTATGGTGGGGAGATCATTGTGGCGGATATTGGGATTTATTCAATGCCTGATAAGAAAATCCGAATGAATTACCTGGAAAGAGAAGACTTGAAAATGCTTCCGGACAGACTTCCCTATGGGAATAAGGGGACTTTCGGTAAGGTACTTTTGGTTGCAGGTTCTGAGGGAATGTGCGGTGCAGCATATTTAAGTGCCGCAGCTGCACTAAAGTGTTCGGCGGGCATGGTGAAGATCCAGACCGTGGAGGCAAATCGTGTTCCATTACAGACACTTCTGCCGGAGGCAATGATCACCTGTGATTTTGATGAGAGTAAAAATGAGAGAATGCTGGAATGGTGTGATGTGCTGGTGATCGGACCGGGGCTGGGAGCAAGTGCACAGAGCAGAGAGCGTGCTCAGTGGTTTCTGTCAAGAGCTGCTATGTGTGGAAAATCAGTTGTTCTGGATGCAGATGGGTTGAATCTTCTGGCACTTCATGAGGACTGGAAGAGATTTATCGGAGAGAATGTGATCGTCACGCCGCATATTGGCGAGATGAGCCGCCTGTGTGGAAAAAGTATTGGTGATATTCAGGATTGTCTGGTTCAGACAGCATTTGATTATGCAAAGGAAACAAAAGCAGTCTGTGTTTTGAAAGATGCATGTACTGTAGTGTCAGGTGCGTCAGAAGAGAGGTATCTGAATATTTCCGGAAACGCAGGAATGGCAACAGCTGGCAGTGGTGATGTACTAAGCGGCGTGATCGCAGGCGTGCTTTGTATGTATCTGAAAGCAGAAAGGAAGCCATCCATGGCGATGATGGCAGCCCTTGGTGTATATGTTCATGGGCTTGCCGGTGATCTGGCAGCTGAAACAGTAGGTCAGCGGGGTATGACAGCAGGAGACATTATCCGGTTTTTGCCGGAAATATTAAAATAAAGAATAACTGGTCGTAACAACGTGTGAATCGTTTATGAGCAGTTATGGCAGAGGACGAATTATTATGGAGAAAAATAACAGAGTGAAAGCAGTGATTTCTCTGGATGCCGTAGAACAGAATTTCAGGGAAATGAGAAAGAATATTGCAGAGGATACGAAGATGATCGCAGTGGTTAAGGCGGATGCTTATGGCCATGGTGCGGTACCAATCGCACATCTGATAGAGGATTATGATTATATCTGGGGATTTGCGGCTGCAACGGCAGAAGAGGCTGTTCATCTGCGTCAGGCCGGTATTACAAAACCAATTCTGATTCTTGGAATTGTATTTGATGAATACTTTCCTGAACTTGTTCAGTATGACATTCGTCCTGCTGTATGCGAGTATGATGAGGCGAAGAAACTCTCTGATGAGGCTGTTTTACAGAATAAGACAGTACATATTCATATTGCGCTGGATACAGGTATGACCAGAATTGGTTATGCGGATATACCAGAGAGTGTGGAGGAAATCAAAAAGATCGCTGAACTTCCGAATCTTGAGATAGAGGGGATGTTTACTCACTTTGCGAGAGCGGATGAGTATGACAGAAGTCCGGCGATGGTTCAGCTTGAACGATATCAGGATTTTTCGAAACGTGTAGAGGAAGCCGGAGTGGATATTCCGCTGCATCACTGCTCTAACAGTGCCGGGATTATTCGTGTACCGGAGGCAAATTTAAGTATCGTTCGCGCCGGAATTACTATTTATGGAATTTATCCTTCTTCGGAGGTGGAGAGGGACATCGTGAAGCTTGCACCTGTAATGGAACTGAAAAGTCATATTACATATGTAAAAGATGTTCCGGCAGGTGCTGCGATCAGTTATGGCGGCACCTATGTGGCAGATAAGAAGAGACGTGTAGCTACGATTCCGGTAGGCTATGCAGATGGATATCCAAGACAGCTTTCTAATAAAGGATGGGTTCTGATACATGGAAAAAAAGCCCCGATCCTTGGAAGAGTCTGTATGGATCAGTTTATGGCAGATGTGACAGAAATCGACAATGTAAAGAAGGGTGATGAAGTAACTCTTCTTGGCAGAGATGGGGATGAATTTATCAGTATAGAAGAGATGGGGGATCTTTGTGGCAGGTTTTCTTATGAATTTGCCTGTGATATCAGCCCACGTGTGCCAAGAGTTTATATAAAAGACGGCAAAGAAGCTGAAGTATGGTATCAGGGACAAAAGGTTTTCTGAACCTGAGTTGACGCCATGGATTACTTTTGTGCGCGGATAATGCGGCAGAACTATAAATGACAGAGTAAACTGCAATTTTGTAACTGTTCATCAGCAGGTTATCCATTACTATAACAATAATCAGAAGATTTATTGATACATAAGGGAACTGAATAGTTACGGTTATTTTATATACCACGCATGTATACACAAGAAAAAGATGGAAATACTTAATTCTAAAACAAGGTTTTTATGAAACCAGAAAGAATCGGAGTGTGAATTGTGTGGTAATTAAAAGAGGGGATATATTTTATGCGGATCTTCGTCCGGTAGTGGGGAGCGAGCAGGGAGGGATTCGTCCGGTTCTGATTATTCAGAATAATGTTGGCAACAGACACAGCCCTACGGTGATCTGTGCTGCTATTACATCCAAAATGAATAAGGCGAAACTTCCGACACATATTGAAATAGATGCAGGGACTTATGGAATTGAAAAGGATTCTGTAATTTTACTGGAACAACTTCGAACTATAGATAAAAAAAGGCTGAAAGATAAGGTATGCCATCTGGATGAGGCAATGCTTGATAAAGTCAATCACGCACTTGAAATCAGCCTTGAACTTACTTTTTAGAGTCTGTCTGAAAAATATGTTCTGTATTCACTGGTAGTATCCC
Source organism: Blautia sp. HCP3S3_B11 (assembly GCF_052064435.1). Taxonomy (NCBI): domain Bacteria; kingdom Bacillati; phylum Bacillota; class Clostridia; order Lachnospirales; family Lachnospiraceae; genus Blautia; species Blautia sp. HCP3S3_B11. The sequence continues at coordinate 176,330 of NZ_JBQHVP010000002.1, read as the reverse complement.
GCGAGATGTTTTTTGTGAACGAAGGTCACCTACAGAACCTGCCACTGGCAGCTTCTTACGGATGCTTGGCAACAGAAAACCTGAGACATACTGTATGCGATTAGCATAAATTAAGTTTGCGAAGCAAACGATACTCCTTGGGCTTAGCACAAGGAGGTTCATATTTCCTGCATCGCGTAGCATGTTACTGGGCACGGAGTGAACAGTAACTGATTTTTTAAACACGTTCTGATATCTTGACGATTAATTGAGAAAGTGATATATTTTATCAGTAACTACGCGTATTCAATACAGAGGAGACTGATCAATACAATGGAAGATGGCAGTAGTATGCCCCTCTGGGGCTTGTTTGTCTTACTATCGTTGCTGTGGCTAAATGGTATCTTTTATGGATTTGCTGCGGCACTGAGAAATATAAGTGAGAATGATACACAGAAGAGAGCAGATGAGGGCGATAAGAAAGCGCAGATGCTTATGGCATTGATCGATAAGCCAACGCAGTTCGTCAATGCGATTCCTTTGATCGTAATGGCGTGTGGTATTTGCTTTGGTACGTTTCTTGTTCCATGGGCAGTAGAGTCATTTCACCCGTACATAAAGCACGTACCGGCATTGATCCTGGTGATGGCATTGAGTGTGATTCTGCTTGCGGGAATTGGGATTCTGACTTTTCGCCGGGTTGGTACGTATCATCCGGATACTTATGCGTACAGATATCTGAACCTGGTACATTTCTGGGTGAATCTGCTGAAACCTTTTACGGTATTTATTACCTGGATAGCGAGACTGGCAGCAGTGCCGTTTGGCGTGGAAATAGACCGTAAGGAATCTGCTGTGACAGAGGAAGAGATCATTTCTATCGTAGATGAGGCCCATGAACAGGGTGTCATTGAAGAGAACGAGGCAGAGATGATTCAGAATATTATGTCTTTTAATGAGACAGAAGCGCATGATATTATGACTCACAGAAAAAATGTTGTAGCTTTTGATGAAGAGATTCTACTTAAAAACATGATCGATACGATGCTGGAGGAGGGAAATTCCCGTTATCCGGTATATGAGGAAAATATTGACAATATTAAGGGAATCGTTCATTATAAAGATGCACTCAAGTTCATGACACAGAATCCATGGGCGAAATTTAAACCGCTGAAAGAGCTGCCAGGAATTATCAGGCAGGCTTCGCTCATTCCTGAGACAAGAGGAATCGGAGATCTTTTTCATACCATGCAGGCCAAGAAGATTCATATGGCTGTTGTTGTGGATGAATATGGACAGACAGCAGGTATTGTCACTATGGAGGATATTCTGGAAGAAATCGTCGGGGATATTCTGGATGAATATGATGAGGATGAGATCACGATTCGTGCGCAGAAAGACAACAGTCTGATCGTTGACGGGCTTGCGTATCTGGAAGATGTGGAAGAGGAATTGGAGGCTGATTTTGGAGACACAGAGTTTGAGACATTAAATGGTTATCTTACGAATATTCTGGGACATATTCCTACAGACAAGGACATTGATACGACCATAAAAGCGATTGGATACTGCTTTACCATCTTGTCTATCGGCAATAAGACGATCGGCAAGGTCAGGGTAGAACGGGATAAATAAATGCTATTGTCCACAACGTGGACAGTAATAAACAAATTATTTTAACAAAAGGAGAAAGAAAGATGTCAGGACATTCAAAATTTGCAAACATTAAACATAAGAAAGAGAAAAACGATGCAAAGAAAGGTAAGATCTTTACAGTAATCGGACGTGAGCTGGTTATGGCTGTTAAAGCAGGTGGTCCGGATCCGAACAACAACAGCAAGCTTCGTGATGTAATCGCAAAGGCAAAAGCTAATAACATGCCAAACGATACAATCGAACGTGGTATCAAGAAAGCTGCTGGCGCTGATTCTGCAGATAACTATGAGAAAGCTGTATATGAAGGATATGGTCCGAACGGTGTTGCTATCATCGTTGAGACTCTGACAGATAACAAAAACCGTACAGCAGGTAATGTTCGTAACGCATTTACAAAAGGTAACGGAAGCATCGGAACTCAGGGATGTGTATCTTACATGTTCGATCAGAAAGGCCAGATCATCATCGATAAAGAAGAGTGTGAGATGGATGCTGATGAACTGATGATGCTCGCTCTGGATGCAGGTGCAGAGGACTTTAATGAGGAAGAAGACAGCTACGAAGTTCTTACAGCACCGGATGATTTCAGTGCAGTACGTGAAGCCATCGAGAATGCAGGAGCACCAATCGCAGAAGCACAGGTTGCTATGATTCCTCAGACATATGTAGATCTGACAGACGAGCAGGCTCTTAAAGATCTTCAGAGAACACTGGATCTCTTAGATGAAGATGACGATGTAACAGACGTTTGGACAAACTGGAACGAATGATTTAACCAGATTAGGTAAGCAGCGAAAGCGGATTGTGAATATCCGCTTGACAGAAAACAGAATAATATTTTGCAAATGATACATAATACCTCCAGGAGAATAATCTTGGAGGTATTTTTATGCGTGATATTATGATGAATAAAAGAAACCCGGAAATGCAGGATGGAGAAATGGACGTTCTGGAACAGTATGCAGAAATGTGCAGATATCAGAATAAACAGAGAGGGAAACCAGAAGAGGATTCACTTGAGAATGAAGAGGAAAACGAAAACGGTGAAAATAAATCAAAAACAGAGAATGCGGAAAAAGAGAAGAATTTAGAAAAAGAAGACACACAGAACGAACAGATTAAAGAGATGGGACAGGTGGTTCTGGATAGCAATTCCAGAAAACATAAAGTGGAACTTCTGACGATCATCGGAGAAGTGGAGGGACATGAATCTGCACCATCCCATTCAAAGACAACCAAATATGAGCATGTACTGCCGAAGCTTGCGATTATCGAGGATGATGAAGAGATAGAAGGATTGTTAATTCTGTTAAATACGGTAGGAGGAGATGTGGAGGCAGGGCTTGCCATTGCAGAAATGATTGCATCGCTGAGCATTCCTACGGTATCTCTGGTTCTTGGCGGAGGCCATTCGATTGGTGTTCCGATGGCTGTTTCGGCGGACTATTCTTTTGTAGTGCCAAGTGCGACCATGGTGATTCACCCGGTGCGTTCCAGCGGGATGTTTATCGGAGTGGCACAAACTTATCGGAATATGGAAAAAATCCAGGACCGAATCACCACATTTATTTCTGAACATTCCAGGGCATCCCAGGAACGTCTGGAAGAACTGATGCTGGATACAACTCAGCTTGTAAAGGATGTAGGAACGATGTTAGAGGGAAAGGAGGCAGTACAGGAAGGACTGATCGATGAGGTTGGCGGGATTAAGGAAGCATTGGCAAAACTGTATGAAATGATAGAAAAAAAGAATAGACAATAGAAGATGTTCAAAAAGATGTAATAAGATTTGATATTAAAAATAGACTTATATAGTCTGAAAATATTGCTTAATACAGAGAAACAAGCCAGTTGTTGAGACAATACAGAGAATTTATTTTGAAAAGATAAAAATTTCTTATGCATGTTTTAAATCAACTCTTGCCATATGTCAGATTTTGGCGTATTATTATTAGAGGTTTATTATTTGCGAGGAGGAAAACCATGTATAAGATTTTAAAAGCTGAGACACTGGCAGCTAAGATCCATCTTATGGTTGTACACGCACCGCGTGTTGCAAGCCATTGTCAGCCAGGACAATTTATTATTGTAAAGATGGACGAGAAGGGCGAGAGAATCCCGCTTACTATCTGTGATTATGATCGTGAGGAAGGAACAATTACAATTGTGTTCCAGGAAGTCGGCGCATCTACTATTAAGATGTCTGAATTAAAAGCAGGAGATTCTTTCCGTGACTTCGTAGGACCTCTTGGATGTCCATCCGAGTTCGTTAACGAAGATATCGAAGAATTAAAGAAAAAGAAACTGGTATTCGTTGCCGGTGGTGTTGGTACAGCACCTGTATATCCACAGGTTAAATGGTTGCACGAGCATGGAATCACAGCAGATGTTATCCTTGGTTCCAAGACAAAGGATATGGTAATCCTTGAGAAAGAACTTGCTTCCGTATCTAATCTGTATGTTACAACAGATGATGGCTCTTATGGTCGTTCCGGTATGGTTACCAAGACTCTTGAGGATCTGGTAACAAATGAAGGCAAACAGTATGATGTCTGTGTTGCTATCGGACCAATGATCATGATGAAATTTGTCTGTCTTCTTACTAAGAAACTTGGCATTCATACAATTGTCAGCATGAATCCGATCATGGTTGATGGAACTGGTATGTGTGGAGCATGCCGCCTTCAGGTTGGCGATGAGATCAAATTTGCCTGCGTAGACGGACCGGAATTCGACGGACATCTCGTTGATTTCGATCAGGCTATGAAGAGAAGCCAGATGTACAAGACCGAAGAAGGCCGTGCATTACTGAAGCTTCAGGAAGGCGATACCCACCACGGTGGATGCGGACAGTGCGGAGGTGACAAGTAATGGCAGATGCAAAGATGTTAAAGAAAGTTCCTGTAAGAGAGCAGGATCCGAAGGTACGTGCAACAAACTTTGAAGAAGTTTGTCTTGGATACAATCAGGAAGAAGCAATGGAAGAAGCACAGAGATGCTTAGGCTGCAAGAAACCGAAATGTGTAGAAGGCTGCCCTGTATCCATCAACATTCCTGGATTTATTGAACAGATCAAAGAAGGCAAGATTGAGGAAGCATATAAAGTAATCGGATTATCTTCCGCACTTCCGGCTATCTGCGGACGTGTATGTCCTCAGGAATCACAGTGCGAAGGTAAATGTATCCGTGGTGTTAAAGGTGAAGCCGTTTCTATCGGTAAACTGGAGAGATTTGTCGCTGACTATGCCCTGGAACATGACATCAAACCGGCAGGAGCAGAAGTTAAGAACGGACATAAAGTTGCAGTTATCGGCTCCGGTCCTTCCGGACTTACCTGTGCAGGTGACCTTGCGAAAGCAGGATATGATGTAACTGTATTCGAAGCTCTTCATGAACTTGGCGGCGTTCTTGTTTACGGTATTCCGGAATTCCGTCTTCCGAAACAGAAAGTTGTTAAGAAAGAGATTGAGAAAGTTAAAGAATTAGGTGTTAAATTTGAGACTAACGTAGTAATCGGTAAATCCATAACAATCGATCAGCTGATCGAGGATGAAGGATTTGAAGCTGTATTTATCGGATCAGGTGCAGGTCTTCCAATGTTTATGGGCATCCCGGGAGAGAATGCAAGTGGTGTATTCTCTGCTAACGAGTACCTTACAAGAAGCAACCTGATGAAAGCTTTCGATGAGTCTTATGATACACCGATCGCAGCCGGCAAGAAAGTTGCAGTTGTAGGTGGCGGTAACGTTGCTATGGATGCTGCAAGAACAGCTTTAAGACTTGGCGCTGAAGTACATATCGTATACAGAAGAAGTGAAGCAGAGCTTCCTGCGCGAGCAGAAGAAGTTCATCACGCTAAAGAAGAAGGAATCATCTTTGATCTTCTTACTAACCCGAAGGAAATCCTTGTTGATGAAAATGGTCATGTAAAAGGTATGAAGGTTGTTAAGATGGAACTTGGTGAGCCGGATGCTTCAGGAAGAAGACGTCCGGTTGAGATTCCAGGATCTGAATATGACATGGATGTAGATACAGTTATCATGTCCCTTGGTACTTCACCAAACCCACTGATCTCTTCCACAACAAAAGGTCTTGAGATCAACAAGAGAAGATGTATCGTTGCCGAAGAAGAAACAGGTAAGACATCCAAAGACGGCGTATATGCCGGTGGTGATGCTGTTACAGGTGCAGCTACAGTTATCCTTGCTATGGGTGCAGGTAAAGCTGGTGCCAGAGGTATCGACGAATATCTTAAAAATAAATAATTGAGAATTTATTAAGAAATTCTCTTGAATGTCCAAACGCAGGGCTCTCTGGCTGGTTTTTCAGTCAGGGGGCTTTTTGGTTGTAAACTATCTTTAAATGTGCTATAATAATTATAATTGTCGGGAAAGAGTTACTGTTTATTTATGCATGTAGTAGCGAAAAGACATACAGTATAAATCAGTTGCTGAGAACGGGATAAGCAGCAATGAACAAACTAATCGATGAATAGTTAGTGTATCTTCGCGTTTGGCGTAAGGAACAGGGTATCTGCGAAATGATGTACTAAGGAACATCGGGAAACGGAAAAAAGGATCAGTTTATGATAGTTGTATATTTAATTTTGCTGGCTGTTATTCAGGCAGTGGTGGAATTTCTTCCTGTCAGCAGTATGGGACATCTGTGCGCACTGGAACAGCTTATGGGAATAAATCATGGAACAGGCTTGCTGCTGGAAGCGATACTCCATCTGGGGACTGCTGCTGCAATTATATTTTTGTTTCGGAAAGATTTAAAGAAGATAGCTCTGGCACTTTTGGAAATGTTTATGGATCTTATCGGGAATCTGAATATTTATATCTATAACAAAAGAACCGGTAAGAATCTGAATTATGCAAGAATCGTGACGGGAACATATCGGAAATTAGGGGCACTTCTTGTTATTTCAATGATTCCAACAGCACTTCTGGGATTCACAGGAAGGAGACTGGCGCTTTTGGCGGCTGATTCGCCAATTGTTCCGGGAATTGGATTTTTACTTACGGGAGTACTGCTTCTGGTAACTGATCTGAATAAGTCCGGTGGAAAAAAAGGTCCGAAAGAGGCTTCTTATGACAGCGCCATGTGGATTGGTATCTGTCAGGGACTTGCAGTTTTTCCAGGCATTTCAAGAATGGGACTTACATTATGCGCTGCACTTTTATGTGGATATAATCGTAAATTTGCGGTGCGTTTTTCAGTGTTTATGAGCCTTCCTGCAATCGTAGGCGCCTTTTTTGCTGAGATAGGAAATTTCGGTGCTTCTGAGATGACAGCTGGACTTGGTTTTGCGTATGTATTTGCAATGGTTATTGCAGGATTTGTGGGCTGCCTTGTGATACGAAGTACGGTTGCAATGGCTCAGAATATGAAACTGCGTTATTTTGCATATTATTCATTTGCGGTCGGTATTATTACACTGGCGTTGAATTTTGCTCTATAAGGGCCAGTATACTAATAAGGTGATGTACTAGATTATCTGATATGAGGCCGGGAGTATCGGAGGTTTCAGGTATGTACGGCAAACGAAGGAATTATTCGTGAGAGATATAAAAGAGAATTAAGGAGGGAAGCCTTATAATGGCAGCATCAAAGAGTAAGAATACCGGACGTTCGGGGAAAGGTACAAAAAATACAAGGAATGCGAAAAAGCCGACGGCTATGGAGCAGGAAGTAGGTAAATTTCAGACAGAGATTATAATATTTGTGATCCTGGCAGCCTGCGTAATTCTGATGGCAAGCAATTTTGGCGTGGGAGGTTTTGTAGGAGATGCGATCAGTAACTTCTGTTTTGGACTGATGGGCCTGATGGCATATTTATTTCCAATCGTGTTCTTTTTAGAAGCGGCTTTTATTCTGATCAACAGGACGAATCGTCTGGCATATAAGAAACTTGCGGCAGCATTTGTAATGTTTTTGTTTATGTGCGGAGCTGCACAGCTTCTTACGGATGGCTATATGAAAAGCACGACTTTGCTGGATTACTTTTCATTAAGCGCGGATTATAAAACTGGAGGCGGACTGATTGGTGGAGCAATCTGTATTTCAATCACATCTGCATTTGGTACGATTGGTGGTTATGTTATCATTATTCTGGCGTTTGTTGTCTGCATGATCATTATTACACAGCGTTCGCTGCTGGATTTTATAACTATGATCGTTATAAAGATATGTGATTTTGTAAAAGAGGGACATACACGATATGTTCAGGGACAGCCTGAGCGTGCGATGCGCAGGGAGGAGCGTGCCCGTGAACGACAGCTTATGCGTGAAGAAAGACGTGAAGAACGAATCCGCAGACTGGAAGAGGAGATCGGAGATGATGAGATTTCAGATGATGATTTCCTTCTTGATCCGGCTGAAGCGAAAAAAATGAAAAAAGGTGGATTTCTTGAAGGTACCAAACTGACAGGATATCCGGAGGAGAAACCGAAGAAAAAGAAAAAAACACAGAAAAAGAGAATCAGTGAAGAAGAAAAGACGGTATCAAGAGCATCGGAAATGTCAGCAGAAGATGCAGGTACTGATACAGCTCATGCGAATATAAATCAGGAGCAGGATGAAACTGCGACAAAATATATGAGTTCCCCGATGAATTTTGAGATTCACAGAGCTGATACTGCATCAGATATATACGAAAATGAGAATATTCCTCAGGAAGAAGATTTATTTGCTGAGAAGGAAGAAGCTTACGCAGACACTGTTTCCAGGCCTTCTGAACAAGCGAAAGTGTCGGAGGATGTGCCCCCTTTTCAGGAGGAGAAGGCACCACGGCAGCCTTCGAGAAACCCTAAATCTTCTCAGAAAGAGATCCAGAGCGGAATTGTAAATATTCAGCATGAGATTACCCAGCAGGAAGAAGCCGTAAAAAAAGAATACAAATTTCCTACATTAAATCTTCTTAAAAAAGGAAGCAATAAATCACAGGGAGATTCTGATGCATATCTGCGTAAAACAGCACAGAAGCTTCAGGAAGTATTACATAACTTCGGAGTAAATGTGACAGTGACGAATGTAAGCTGCGGCCCTACAGTTACCCGTTATGAGCTCCAGCCGGAGATGGGAGTGAAAGTCAGCAAGATCGTTGGTCTTGCAGATGACATCAAGCTTAACCTTGCAACTCCAGATATCCGTATTGAGGCACCGATTCCGGGAAAGGCAGCGGTAGGAATTGAGGTTCCGAATAAAGAGAACAGTACGGTTATGCTCAGAGATCTGCTTCAGTCAGAAGAGTTCCAGAAAGCGAAATCCAAGCTATCTTTTGCTGTAGGTAAGGATATTGCAGGAAAGACAGTTGTAACGGATATTGCGAAGATGCCGCATCTTCTGATCGCCGGTGCAACAGGTTCCGGTAAATCCGTATGTATCAATACTTTGATCATCAGTATTTTATATAAAGCGAAACCTGAAGAAGTAAAGCTTATTATGATTGACCCTAAAGTAGTAGAACTTAGCGTTTATAATGGAATTCCGCATCTGTTTATTCCGGTCGTAACAGATCCGAAAAAAGCGGCAGGAGCTTTAAACTGGGCGGTACAGGAGATGACAAATCGTTACAATACTTTCGCAGAGTATGGTGTGCGTAATCTGGATGAATATAACAGAAAAGCAGAACAGATCAAGGAGGCAGGAGCGGAAGAAGAACCGGTGAAGATGCCTCAGATCGTAATCATTGTAGACGAGCTTGCAGATCTTATGATGGTTGCACCGGGTGAGGTGGAAGATGCGATCTGCCGTCTGGCTCAGCTTGCGCGAGCTGCCGGTATTCATCTGATCATTGCGACACAGAGACCATCTGTAAACGTTATTACCGGTCTGATCAAGGCGAACATGCCTTCTCGAATTGCTTTTTCTGTATCCTCTGGTATCGATTCCAGAACAATCCTGGATATGAATGGAGCAGAGAAACTTCTTGGAAAAGGTGATATGCTCTTTTATCCGCAGGGATATCAGAAACCGGCGAGACTTCAGGGAGCATTTGTTTCTGATGATGAAGTCAGTGCGGTGGTTGAGTTTCTTGCAGATAAGAATCCGGGAGTACAATATAACCAGCAGATTGAGCAGCAGGTGAACTCTCCTGTAACAGCAGCAGGAATGTCTGGTGATGACAGGGATGTACATTTTGAGGAAGCTGGTAAGTTTATCATTGAAAAAGAGAAAGCTTCCATTGGCATGCTTCAGAGAATGTTTAAAATTGGCTTTAATCGTGCTGCCAGAATTATGGATCAGCTTTGCGATGCAGGTGTAGTTGGTCCGGAAGAGGGGACTAAACCGAGAAAAATTCTTATGTCTATGGAAGAATTTCAGAATTATCTTGAGAACCAGTAAGTGAGGACTGCCTATGAAATGTCCGAAATGTCACAAAGAAGTGGAGAAGGGGTCTTTGTATTGCCCGTATTGTCTTGCAGAGATACCTTGGGTAAAAGAGTTTGATTCTGTAGAAACACTTATGAAGAAAGAACAGCAGAATCGTCCGCCACAGAAGAAATTCAAGTTTAAATATTTTAATATATTAAAAAAATGGAAGAGAAAAAAACGATATATCAGACATATCAGTAAAAAACAGCTGATATGTCTTGTGGCATTTGCGGCAATATTGCTGGGGGCACTGTGTTATCGGCAGTTACATTCTTTTTCGGCTTTGTATTCCGGCGCAAAGAGGCAGTATGAACAGCAGAATTATGAAAGGGCATTAAAGATTGCGGAAGATGCCCTTGATTTGAAACCGGAAAGTGAGGCTGCAAATCTCTTGCTGGCGAAGAGTATGGAGAAGCTGGGAGACAGGAAATCAGCAATTCTTGTTTTAAAACCTTTTATATGTAATAAAACTGCCGGAGTGTCATTATACAGGGAATATGTGGAGCTTCTTGTACAGAACGGAAATAATGAGGAAGTAAGAAATGTACTGAAACATGCAAGTAAGGAAGTTCAGGATAAATGCAGGGATTATATCTGCGAAACTCCTGTGTCAAATCCTGCGCCGGGTACTTATGCATCGGTACAGACTCTGGAATTGAGGGCAGATCATGCCCGGATTTATTATACTATGGATGGAAGTGTACCTACAAAAGACAGTGTGTTGTATACAGAGCCGATTACTTTGAGAGAGGGAACGACAGAAGTTAAAGCGATTGGTGTGAATGATAAAGGCATTGAGAGTGATATAATCTACAGAAAATATGTGATTGTTCTGAAGACACCAGATGCACCAGAGGTAACACCAAAGTCCGGCGATTATGATAAGAAAACCAAAATAAAAGTGACTGTGCCGGATGGATGTAAGGCATATTACGCGTTTGATTCTCAGCCGGATATTAACAGTACACTTTATGAACAGCCAATATCCATGCCTGTTGGATATCATAAATTAAATGTGATTCTTGTAGCTGCCAATGGTAAGGTCAGTAAAGTGACTACGATGGAGTATTATCTGCAATATTAGTGGCTGTTTGTTTGGGATTAGAATATATCGGGTTACTGTTCGCTGGCAATATCCCGCGAAGTAGGCGGTAACTTTGTCGACACACTTAGAAGTAAGGAAGATTAAATAATGGAAATCCGTATTATCACAGTTGGAAAGATTAAAGAGAAATATTTATCTGATGGAATTGCAGAATATGCGAAACGACTCAGCAGATACTGTAAACTGACTTTTTGTCAGGTAGCCGATGAGAAAACACCTGATAAGGCGTCAGAAGCATTAAATACACAGATCAAAGATATAGAGGGAGAGCGCCTGATGAAGCATATCCGTGAGCAGGACTATGTGATCGCGCTGGCAATTGATGGAAAAATGCTGGATTCAGTAGAACTTTCTGAAAAAATTGAAAAACTGGGAGTTTCTGGTATCAGCTCTATTGCTTTTGTAATCGGCGGATCGTTGGGATTAAGTGACAGAGTGTTAAAACGTGCGGATTATAAGCTGAGTTTTTCAAAGATGACATTTCCTCATCAGTTGATGCAGATGATTCTTCTGGAACAGATATACAGAAGTTACCGCATTATGAACCATGAACCATACCACAAATAAATGTGGGATATCTGCAAATTACTCCGATGCAAGGCAGCTTCCGCAATTCTCATTGGATATTATAATATGAGTGCTGCACAATACGAATATAAAATGAAAGAAGACAAACGACATGAATACAGAAAAATTTGAAGAGTTTATTTCACAATATCCTATTTTTGAATATCGTTTACTTGATACGAAGAATATTGGGGTAGAAGAGCGTGTGCGCACAATCTGCAGAGAAGAATGTGAGCGTTATGATTCTACCTGGGCCTGCCCGCCGGCAGTGGGTACTTTGCAGGAATGTGAGAAGAAAATAAGAAGTTTTCCACAGGCTGTTTTCTTTTCCAGTGTGGCAGAAGTTTCGGATATTATGAATATGGAAGAAATGTTATCTACCAGACATGCGCACGAAGATCTGACCACAGAGGTGGGAAAATACCTGAACAGGGAAGGATATGAGACATATATCCTTTCGACAGAATCCTGCGATATCTGTGAAAAATGCGCATACAAGGAAGGAAAACCCTGCAGACATCCAGAGCGAATGCATCCATGCCTGGAGAGCCATGGCGTGGTAGTAAATGAGATCGTAGAGCGCGAATCTATGGAATATAACCTCGGAGGAAATACTATTTTGTGGTTTTCTATGGTTCTGTTTCGTTAAACTGGAATTTGTATAATCTCTCCGGCATAGACTGATACTAAAAGCCGGAGGGATTTTTTTATGGGAAAATTGGGACGGTGGAAGGAACAGATGGTATCAGCGTTAGAGATTCCTCCTGATCTGGCATATAGTGAAACGATTATTACTATGACTGGTTCAATGGAAATTCTCATTGAGAATTATAAGTCTATTTCCAGATATACACCTACAGAAATTGTAATCCGGTCTCTTCGGGGAAAGGTAAGCATCTGTGGAAAAAATCTGGAGATTCTCTGGTATACTTCCAGCGCAATGAAGGTGACCGGGAATATCTCAGGTATTTATCCAAAGAAGCAGATGACATAAAAATCAGGTGGTGGGAATGGAAAAAATCCTGAAATTAATATATGGTTACATAATCATCCTTGTGAGAGGAGAATATCCGGAACGCTTTTTAAATCTCTGCAGAAGCAGAAAGATTTATATGGAGAAAATACAGTACAAAAATAATGATCAGGTTACTGCTCAAATGCGGGCAGGAGATTTCTGGCGCTTAAGACCGGTTCGGAGTAAAACAGGTGTACATATTCAGATTATACAAAAACGGGGAATGCCCTTCTTTTTTTTCGCAAATAAAAAAAGAAAAGCTTTTTTTGCAGGAATGCTTCTTGGATGTGTTCTGATATTTTTTATGACGGGGAGAATCTGGAATATTCATATAGAGGGAAATGTCCGAAACGGTACAGGAGAGATACTGGATTTCCTTGATGAACAGGGTATCGTTCACGGAATGGCGAAAAAGAAAGTGAATTGTTCTGAGCTTGCGGCAGCAGTACGAAGAAAATTCACAGAAACTACATGGGTATCTGCAAGGATAGAAGGAACCCGTCTGATTCTTGAACTTCAGGAGGGAATTACTGAAAAAGAAGATTCTGCGGATACAAGTCCTTGTGACTTGATCGCAGATAAAGAAGGGGTAATTACGGATATGATCGTTCGTTGTGGAGTACCTGTGAAGAACCCCGGGGATGTATGTAAAAAGGGGGAACTTCTGGTATCCGGAGAACTTCATATTATGAATGACAGTAAGGAAATCGTAAGAAATGAATATGTTCATGCAGATGCAGACATTTTTATTTCCAGACAGATTTCATATTATCAGGAATTTTCAATGAAGCATCCGGTGGAAAAACCAGCTGGAAAAATAAAGCGTGGATTATACTTTCGCATAGGACAATGGTATCTTGGATTATACGGACCGGTGGTTCAAAGTCAGCGATGTATTACGGAGGAAGAACCTCTGCATATTACAGAAAATTTTCTACTGCCTGTATGGATCGGACGGGCAGAAGTTGTAAATTATGAATCAAAAGAAGAAACTTATACGCCGGAAGCGGCAAATGGGGAGGCTGCACAGCAATTACAAAAATACGAGAAAAAACTTATGGAAGATAATGTGAAGATTTTAAAAACTAATATAACAACCAGAATTACCGGACAGTCTTGCATTACGAGGGGAACCATACAAGTCGTAGAACAGATTGGTAAAGAACAGGTGATAAAGGAGAAAAATACAAAAATCCGGTGAGGGAGTTTGACCTGTAAACAGGTTCTATGCTATATTGACGATAAATACCGACACAGAAACTTCACAAAATAATAGGTAAATGAGGGAAGTTTTTATTTAAAAACTTGCAAGGAGGTGTTACAATAGACACATCTGATTCTTTCGCGGGCAACAGCCCAGGCGAATGGTAATCCAGAATTATGTACATGAAAGGACATCACAGGATGGCTGGTAACATTATTGAATTACACACAGAAGTGCCTGCTGATCTGGAATCAAATGTATTTGGCCAGTTTGACGAGCATCTTAAACTGATTGAGAGAACACTGAACGTAACGGTAATTTCCAGAGACGGAATTCTTAAGATACTTGGCAATGAACAGAGTGCATCTTCTGCGAAGAAATTAATAGAAGAGCTTGTGGTGCTTGCAAAGAGAGGCAACACGATCACAAGACAGAACATAAATTATGCTCTGTCTCTGGCAATGGAGCAGAGAAATGAGGTTCTTACTGAGATAGATAAAGATTTTATATGCAATACGATTCAGGGAAGACCTATTAAACCGAAGACACTTGGACAGAAGGATTATGTAGAACAGATTCGTAAGAAGATGATTGTCTTTGGCGTAGGTCCTGCCGGTACAGGTAAAACTTATCTGGCAATGGCGATGGCGGTAACTGCTTTCAGAAACGAGGAGGTCAGCAGAATTATTCTGACACGTCCGGCAATCGAAGCAGGAGAGAAGCTGGGCTTTCTCCCGGGAGATCTTCAGAGCAAGGTCGATCCATACCTGAGACCGCTTTATGATGCATTGTACCAGATTATGGGAGCTGACAGCTTTGCCAGGAATATGGAACGTGGTCTGATTGAAGTAGCACCTCTTGCCTATATGCGAGGACGTACACTTGATAATGCATTTATCATCCTTGATGAGGCGCAGAATACGACTCCTGCACAGATGAAAATGTTCCTGACACGTATAGGATTCGGTTCTAAAGTAATCATTACAGGAGATGCTTCCCAGAAGGACCTTCCAAGAGATGCTACGTCAGGACTTGATGTAGCAATGAAAGTACTGAAGAAAATAGATGATATTGGTTTTTGTCAGCTTACCAGCAAAGATGTTGTCCGTCATCCGCTGGTACAGCAGATCGTTCAGGCGTATGATGATTATGAAAAGAAACAAAAGCCTGAAAGACCGGCAAGACGCAGAAACGGGGGAAATGAACGATGAATATGCAGATCGATTATGAGACAGACCGGGAACTGGGAATCGATTATGAGACTCTGGCAGTAAAAGTAGCCGATAAGGTTCTTGAAATGGAAGAATGTCCCTATGAGGCGCAGGTGAACCTGGTGCTTACAGATAATGAGGAGATTAAGAGAGTTAACACAGAGTTTCGTGATATTGAGAGGGCGACAGATGTACTTTCTTTTCCCATGATTCCTTTTGAGACACCGGCAGGATATGAAATCGTAGAAGAAGATGAATCCTATTTTGACCTTGACACCGATGAACTCCTTTTGGGAGACATTATGATTTCAGTGGATAAGGTGTTTGCACAGGCAGAGGAATACGGACACAGTGTAACCAGAGAGTTCTGTTTCCTGGTAGCGCACAGTATGCTTCACCTTCTTGGATATGATCATATGGCATCTGAAGAGGCTGCCGTTATGGAAGCGAAACAGGCAAAGGCGCTGGATGAACTTGGAATTACTCGTTAGAGAGCGTCAAAAATTATTTCTGCATCCTATAACCGCATTTTGAGATATATTTTGCAGGAAATATTTTTAATACACTATGTCTGATATAAAAAGAGATCAAAAATTAAGGTTATATAAATGGAGTAACAAAAGAATGAATTACCGGGAAAGACTTAAGAATAAAAAACGTATTGTAATCAAAATTGGTTCCTCTTCCCTGACACATCCGGAGACAGGCAGACTGAACCTCCGCAAGCTGGAAGTTCTTGCAAGAGAACTCAGTGATCTGCGTAATCAGGGAAAAGATGTAATTCTTGTTTCTTCAGGTGCTATTGCAACAGGAGTTGCCGCACTTGGAATGAAAGAAAAGCCGACGGAACTTAAAGGAAAGCAGGCCTGTGCGGCAGTAGGACAGGCCAGACTGATGATGATCTATCAGAAACTTTTTTCAGAGTATAATCAGCCATCTGCACAGATTCTGATGACCAAAAATACGATGGTAAATAATATCAACAGAAAGAATGCGCAGAATACCTTTAATGAATTGCTGAGTCTGGGAGTTATCCCTATTGTAAATGAGAACGACTCTATTTCTACCTATGAGCTTCAGAACCTGGAGAAATTCGGTGATAATGATACATTGTCGGCAGTGGTTGCAGCTCTTGTTCAGGCTGATCTGCTGATTTTGTTATCTGATATCGATGGACTTTTTACAGATGATCCGAACACAAACCCGAATGCGAAATTTATTGATGTGGTAGAGAACTTGGATGATAAACTGCTCAACATGGGAAAAGGAACTTCGGGAAGTAAGGTAGGAACCGGAGGAATGGCTACAAAGCTGACTGCTGCACAGATTGCATCAGCAGCAGGCGTGGATATGGTAATTGCAAATGGAGCAGATTTCCATATCATCCATAAGATTACAGAAGGACGTAATTACGGCACACTGTTTGTAAGCCAGTCCAAAGAGGAAGTTTACCTGATCGATATTATTGACAGATTGTTGTAAGAGGTCTGCAAACAGGATGCTTTCTTGTGAAATAAAGAAATTAAAATATATAGCTAAGAAATGGAGAAATACTATGGAAGTCGAAAAGATTGACCGTATTAATGCACTTGCACATAAAGCGAAGAGCGTAGGACTTACAGAAGAAGAGAAAAAAGAGAGAGATCTGCTCCGTAAGGAGTATCTGGCATCTGTTCGCATGAATCTGCGTTCTCAGCTTGATAATATTGATGTAAAACAGGAAGATGGAAGTATCGTTAATCTGGGTGAGAGATATGGAATCAAAAAAAGACATTAGAAAGAAAATTTTTGCAGAAAGAAAGCTGCGCAGTGATGAGCAGATAAGATCTATGAGTCTTATAATCACCGAAAGAGTGACAGCGCTTCCTGCATTCAAAAACGCCAGTCAGATTCTGGTATATGCAGATTACAATCATGAAGTTGTAACGGAGTATCTTATAAAAGAGGCATGGAAGGCCGGAAAGGAAGTTGCAGTTCCGAAGGTTGTTGAAAAGGATATGGTATTTTATAAACTGACCGATTTTTCACAGCTTGAACCTGGATACTTTGGGATTCCCGAACCGGCATCGGGGGAGATTGTTGAATGGCCAGAGGCTCTTATGATCATGCCAGGCGTGGCTTTTGACAGAGAGAATCACAGGGTTGGATATGGCGGAGGATTTTATGACCGTTATCTTGAGAAGCATCCGCAGCTTGAGCGGGTTGCTGTCGCATTTTCTTTTCAGATGTTGCCGGAGGTTCCGACAGAACCTACAGATATCTGCCCGCAGATCGTGGTAACAGAAGAGGAAACATGCTATCTTACTGACTGAAAGGAGACCGGGACATGAATGAGATGCTGAATCGCCTTGGCATGAATGCAAAGGCAGCTGAAACAGAAATGAGAAATCTTTCCACAAACAAGAAGAATGAAGTGCTTCTTGCAGTGGCAGACAGATTGGTAAAAGATGCGCAGACATTGATCAGTGCCAATGCACTGGATGTAGAAGAAGGAAAACGTAATCATATGCCAGAGGGACTTATTGACAGACTTCTCCTTACAGAGAGCAGAATCGAAGGAATGGCAGAGGGGCTGCGACAGGTTTCTGCTCTGGAAGATCCGATCGGAGAAGTGCTGGGAATGAAGAAACGTCCGAATGGGTTACTTATCGGACAGAAAAGAGTACCGCTTGGCGTAATTGGAATTATCTATGAGGCAAGACCAAATGTGACAGCGGATGCATTTGCGTTATGCTTTAAGACAGGCAATGTAGTGATTTTAAAAGGCGGAAGCGATGCAATCCATTCAAATGAAGCAATCGTAAACTGCATCAGAGAAACTCTGAAAGAGCAAGGAGTGACAGAGAATGCAATTCAGCTTATTTCTGACACTTCAAGAGAGACAGCGGCTGAATTTATGAAGATGAATCAATATGTGGATGTCCTTATCCCACGTGGAGGAAGAGGCCTGATCAAGGCGGTAGTAGAACAGAGTACCATTCCTGTTATTGAGACAGGTACAGGTAACTGTCATACGTATGTAGATGAGACAGCAGATCTGCAGATGGCGGCAAACATTATTATTAATGCGAAAACTCAGAGAGTTGGTGTATGCAATGCCTGCGAGTCCGTTCTTGTACATAAAAATGTCAAAGATGCATTTCTTCCTGTCCTTGCGAAACGCCTTCAGGAGAAACATGTGGAAATCCGTGCAGATGAAGCGGCATATGATCTTATTCCGGGAGCGGTACATGCTACAGAAGAGGATTGGGGAAAGGAATATCTGGATTATATTCTTTCAATCAAAGTGGTTTCTTCTGTGGAAGAGGCAATTGCTCATATTAATAAGTATAATACCAAGCATTCAGAGGCTATTATCACAAATAATTATGAGCATGCACAGAAGTTCCTGGACGAAGTGGATGCGGCAGCGGTTTATGTGAATGCTTCTACACGATTTACGGATGGCTTTGAGTTTGGCTTTGGAGCAGAGATTGGTATCAGTACGCAGAAGCTTCATGCGAGAGGACCGATGGGACTGCAGGCTCTGACCACAACGAAATATATTATTTATGGAAATGGACAGGTCCGTCCATAGCCAACAGCAACATTGATTTTTTCTGAAAGATGTGATATACTTCATCTCAGATTTGGGGTTACCACCTGCTTTCGGGGAGGAAAGAAGGATAGCAGGCAGTAACAGATGTGATTATAAACTCATTCACGGGAGGACATAAAATGAGAAAAAAACAACTTTTTGCTTTATTAATGGCAAGTGCATTATCCGTGGGAATGGCACCGACAGCCGCATTTGCAGCAGCAGATACAGCAGTGGAAGCAGCAAGTGAGGAAGTTTCCGGAGAACTTGATGCAACAGATACAGAAGCACCGGCAGAAGATCCTGCAGAGACACCAGCCGATGAGATACCAGCCGATGAGACACCGGCGGAAGATCCGGCAGCAGATCCGACAGAGACACCAGCTGAGGAAACACCGGCAGAGGAAGAAGAAACCCCTGCACAGGATGAAACAGATGCTCAGGCTGCAGAAGCTGATGCTGCGGTAGCAATCGTAGTTGGTGATCAGTCTTATACAACTCTTGCAGATGCGTTTGCAGCAGTACCGGATACAACAGATCTGACAGGCACACCTACTTATGTTAAAGTAAAAGGTGAGATTGAACTGAATGCTACTGTAGATGTTCCGGCTACTAAGAATATTATGTTGGTTGCAGCGGAAGATACTACAATCAAACGTGCAGCAGGATTCACAGGCAGTATGTTTACTGTAAATGGTGGTAATTTACAGATGGCAGGTGGTTCTGTAACAGATTCCGATGGAACTGCTATCGGATCCGGCAGTCTGACAGTTGATGGATCTGGTGATGGTGTTACTGGTTCTATTGTAGAGATTGTAAGCGGTAACTATGGATTAACTGATGATGCCGTTCTGACAGGAAATAAAACAACTGGAAATGGTGGTGCGATCAGCAATACAGCCGATGGTAACGTCTATCTTTTAGGTGGTACGATTACAGGAAACTCTGCTACAACAGGCGGAGCAATTTACAGTGAGGGTGCCGTAAGTATACGCGGAACAGTAAGCGTTACAGGAAATACAGTCATTAATTCTACACCGGAAACTGCAAGTAATGTGGTACTTGATAAAAATGGCATTATTAATGTAAATGGTGCAGTTACAGGTTCTACAATTGGATTAGCTGTTCAGGAAGCTGCGGCAGGAAGAACTGTGGTAAAACTTGCAGACGGCGTTACAGATGTAATACTGTCAGATGTTCTCTCTCAGATTACATATGAGGGTGATTCTGATTACAAACTTGCTGATGATGGTACACTTGTAAGCGCGGCAGAACCGACTCCGACACCGGGTGTGGATATGGTCGTAAAAGGAATTGACATGAAATGGACCGGACATAACAGCGTAGAGGTTACTTTCCAGTCCAATGTAAAAGGTACTTACTATATCGAAACAGTAAAACGTGGTGAAAAAGCACCTACAATCGATACATCCAAAAAAGGCAGTGATATCGATGCTGATACGAATGTAACAAAAAAAGTTACCAAACTTCCGGAGCATGAAGTAGATATTTATGTATGTGTTGTAAGTGAAGATAAAAAGCAGCATGCAGCGGCAGTGTTCAAACCAATTGAAGCAGAACGTCCGTCAGCACCTGCAACTCCTACCCCAACTCCGTCACATACCGCAGTAGTACCGAATGTAAATGAGAGCGTTGTTCAGGGATTTGAGAATGCGCTTGTATTCTACCCGAATACATTCTATGATTTCACAGTAATCGGTGCTGGTACTCAGAACAACAATCCTGGAGAGGGAGATGTAAGATGGGTTCCGGCAGGATGGAGCATGTCTCAGAATCCGTCAACATGGAATACATCATGGAAGATTGGCGCTAAGAATGGTATCTATACAGATGCAGAGAAAGCGTACACAATCTATATTAAATATAACAAACAGGTATATAGCGGAACTAACTGGGAAGACACAGACGCTTCAGAGATTCTGTCCTATCAGTTTAAGGCAGCTCCTCTGGCTCAGACAAGTGTGACACCGGGTGCAGACGGCACAAATGGTGATGGAACAACTTCCGGTGATGGAACAACAGACGGAGGAACTACAGATGTAACACCTACCACATATGCAGATGGCACAAACGGTACATCCAAATCCGCAGTATCCACAGGTGATGAATCACCGATAGGAACTATGTTTGCTCTGGCAGCTGCATCTGTTCTTGCTGGTGGATATGTGCTTGTAAGAAGACGTAAGAAAGAAATGTAATATCCAGAGAATTGGTAAGGCATTTTATGGATTCAGATAGTCTGAATAGGAAATACGAAATATATAAATATCCGACAGGAAAAATTTTTAAGAGACAGGTCTTAGGATCTGTCTCTTTTCATATATATAGTATAGAGCGCAATCTTTGCGAATGAAAGGAGGATGGCCGGTATGGCAGCAGAACAGTCGGGTACATATGAGAAACTTTATTATACAATGTGGGAAATCGGACAGAGATATGGAGAGTTTGCACAATTCAGGGTAATCGGAAGAAGTCACGATGACAGGATGATTCCCATGCTGGAAATAGGAAAAGGTGACAGATGTATTTTCTGCCTGAGTGGAATAGAAAGTGGAGATGGCAATCTTCCGGAATACTTGTTATCGAATATAAAAGAGTATTGCGTGGCCTATGAAAGCAACTGGATTATTGGTGAGAGTTATGAAGTTCAAAGACTTCTGGATAAAGTAAGGATCTGTGCTATTCCGATCCTGAATCCTGACAGTTATGAAATCTCAGAGAAAGGATATGGTGCGATCCGAAATCCGATTTACAGACAAATGTTGAAAATGCAGGATAAACCGGTGGATGATTATGAAAGCAATGCCAGGGGGATTGATCTGCGGAGAAATTTCCCTACAAATTATTATCAGCGCAAAAAAATCAATCAGGAACCTGCCAGTGAAAATGAGACCAGGGCGCTGATCAATATTTTTCAGGAATATTCAAGTGAAGGACTTCTCACCTTCAGTTATTCAAGAGGAAAGATCATTTACTGCAGACAGGAGAAAGGATTTGCCTATAATCAAAGAAATTATCGACTTGCAAGGCATTTGCAGAAATGTTCAGGATACCGTCTGGAAAAAGGAATCGCCGGAGGTGCAGTGACGAGAAAAACAGGGACAAAACCAGGGACAAAACCAGATATGGGATCACCGGAACAATTTTATGCGGAAGTGATCCGTCAGCCTTCTATGGCGATTGAAATTCCAGATTACCGTAAGGGAGAAATAGAGGAATTAAGAATGATTCCGTTGGAATATATTTATTCGTTAAACAGTGGTGCGTTTGTAAAATAGCGTTTGACATAAGAGGACAAATTTTGTATGATAAAAAGGACGCCCTGAAGATTACTTTTTATAGAAAGATGAGGAATCAAGAGTGAACAATAATACACAGGAAAGTAAAGTACAATTAGAATATATCAATAAATGCACAGAGATCGTTAAAGAAAAATATGAGAAAGAGCCAGCTTTCTTTATTCAGAATGCTGGATGTCAGATGAATTCCCTACAGACAGAGACAGTAGCCGGAATCGTAAAACGAATGGGCTATAAAGAAGTATTTAAGGAAGAAGAAGCAGATGTTGTTATCTATAATACCTGCACAGTCCGTGAGAATGCGAACCTGAAGATTTATGGACATCTTGGACATTTAAAGAGCATTAAGAAAAAGAAACCGGAGATGAAGATCGTATTATTTGGCTGCATGATGCAGGAACCGGAAGTTATCGAGAAGATTCACAAGGATTATTCTTTTGTAGATCTGGTTTTCGGTACTCACAATTTCCATAAATTCCCGGAACTTTTTTACAGAAGCTTAAATACAGAAGGACAGATCATTGACGTCTGGAAAGAGTCTGATGAGATCGTGGAGGGAATGCCTACTGATCGTAAATATTCCTTTAAAACAGGTGTAAATATTATGTTTGGCTGCAATAATTTCTGCAGCTATTGCATCGTGCCGTATGTAAGAGGAAGAGAGAAGAGCCGCGAGCCGGAGGCAATCGTGGAAGAAATCAAAGCACTGGTTGCAGATGGTGTGACAGAAGTAATGCTTCTGGGACAGAATGTTAATTCTTATGGTAAGACGCTGGAGCATCCGGTTACTTTTGCGCAGCTTCTGAAGCAGGTAGAGGCGATTGAGGGATTAAAGAGAATCCGTTTCATGACTTCTCATCCGAAGGATCTTTCTGATGAATTGATCCAGACAATGGCTGAGAGCAAGAAAGTGTGCCACCACCTTCACCTGCCGATGCAGTCTGGAAGCAGCCGTATCTTAAAGATTATGAACCGCCGTTATGACAAAGAGAAATACCTGGAACTTGTAAGCAAAATCCGCAAAGCAGTGCCGGACATTTCCCTGACTACAGATATCATCGTAGGATTCCCGGGAGAAACAGAGGAAGATTTCCAGGATACGTTGGATGTGGTTGAGAAATGCGATTTCGATTCTGCATTCACATTTATCTACTCTAAGAGGAGCGGAACACCTGCAGCAAAAATGGAGAACCAGGTACCTGAAGATGTAGTAAAAGATCGTTTTGACCGTCTCCTTGCACTGGTGCAGGAGAAAGGCCGTAAGGCTTCTTCTCGTTTCGAGGGAACCGTGCAGGAGATTCTTGTAGAAGAAGAGAGCAAAGAAAAAGGAATCTTTACAGGAAGAACAGAATACAATCTTCTCGTTCATTTCCCAGGATGTCAGGATCTGATCGGTAAATATGTGAAAGTAAAACTGGACACCTGCAAGGGCTTCTACTATTTCGGAACACTTGTAGACTGATTCCGGCAGAAAAACAGGACTTCTGATAAAGAATAAATAAAATATAAGAAAACTTATCCTGCAAGATTGTTTCAAGAATCAACTTGTCGGCACACTTAGTGTATCGACAAAATTATTTTAAGAACCGACTTATCGGTACATTAGTAATAATATAGAGGGTGAAAGATAAAGTGAAACAAAATAAATACGAAATAGATATGTGCAACGGAACCATCATGGACAAGCTGATTTCGTTTTCGTTGCCTTTAATGCTGTCGGGCATTTTACAGCTGATGTTCAATGCTGTAGATATCGTGGTGGTTGGACGGTTCAGTGGAAGTCAGGCACTTGCAGCGGTAGGTTCTACCACTGCACTGATCAATGTGTTTACTAACCTGTTTATCGGAATCTCACTTGGTGCGAATGTACTTGCTGCCCGTTTTTTTGCAGCCGGTAAAAGTAAAGAGATGTCGGATACGGTTCATACTTCGGTAACTCTGGCATTGATCAGTGGTGTGGTTATGGCATTTGTTGGACTGTTTTTTTCCCGGGGTGCGTTGGAATTAATGGGGACACCTGCGGATGTAATCGGACAGTCAGTTCTGTACATGAAAATTTATTTTCTTGGTATGCCGTTTTTTATGTTATATAATTATGGAGCAGCAATTTTAAGAGCGGTGGGCGATACGAAAAGGCCATTGATTTTCTTAGTTGTTTCAGGAGTTGTGAATGCCATATTAAACATGATACTTGTGATTATATTTCATCTGGATGTGGCAGGAGTTGCCATTGCTACAGTAATTTCCCAGATGATTTCCTGTATTCTGGTAATCAGATGTTTATGTAATTCGCAGACCAGCTACCAGCTGTATTTTTCGAAACTCAGGATTAATAAGGATTACCTGAAACAGATTTTCCAGGTGGGAATTCCAGCGGGAATCCAGAGCACAGTCATTAATTTTTCCAATGCATTGCTGCAGTCTTCTGTAAATTCTTTTGGATCGACTGCCATGGCGGGATATACAGCAGCCAATAATATTTTTGGATTTCTGTATGTAGCTGTGAACTCTGTTACACAGGCATGTATGAGTTTTACCAGTCAGAATTATGGTGTGCGTAAGTTTAAGCGTATGGATAAAGTTCTGATTGACTGCATCATTATTTCCATGGTTACGGCACTTACACTTGGATGCAGTGCCTATTTCTTCGGATCGGAACTTCTTAAGATTTACACCAAGGACACAGATGTAATACGATGTGGAATGGAAATTCTTTCCTATACCACAGTACCGTATTTCCTTTGCGGAATCATGGATCTGTTTCCGGGAGCTTTACGTGGAATGGGACATTCCGGTGTTCCAATGATCTTGTCTGTAATCGGAACAGTTGGAACCAGAATTGTGTGGATTTTTGGAATCTTTCCACATCACAGATCACTGGCAATTCTGTTTATTTCCTATCCGGTATCCTGGATATTGACGATCATTATGCAGGTGATTTGCTTTTATTTTGTAAGAAGAAAAGTACATAGAGGATAGTAATAAGAGCTTTTGCAGAAAATACTGTTGTCAACATAGGCTGGACAGCGTTTCTGTGAAGGCTCTTTTTATAGTTATAAAAGAATCAGAGTTTTATCTGCGGAATATTGCGGTTTGCGCCATTTTCAGCAATATGCTTCGAGATGTACGGGATTTATAAAAATATAGTATTGACAAATACCCTGCTGGGGTATATAGTAATCATTATAGTGATACCCCGATAGGGTATTCAAAAAGGACAGAGAATAGAATGGAAAAATATATTAGCTAATCCGATATGAATGAGTTGCGAAATATCTATTTACTTTGAAATATTATTTGATTTATCGATAGGAGGTATACTATATGACAGATACACAAAAGAAAGCCTGTCCCTGCTGTGAGAAGCACACAGACCGTTCCGAAGAGGAACGCAGAAAGCTGATCAATCGTCTCAAACGCGTAGAAGGACAGATTCGTGGAATTATCGGTATGCTGGAGAATGATGCGTACTGCAATGATATTCTGATTCAGTCTGCAGCGGTAAATGCGGCAGTAAATGCATTTAACAAAGAACTGCTTGCGAATCATATCCGTACCTGCGTTGCCAGAGATATCCGGGAAGGTAAGGATGAGACAATTGATGAGTTGGTTGCTACTTTGCAGAGGCTTATGAAATAGAGTGACTATTCAGCAGTTTACTAACTGTGAAGATACTGAACAGTTACGAAATAGAAATACGAGGAGGAATGAAAATGGAACAATACAACGTAACCGGGATGAGTTGTGCAGCCTGCAGCAGCAGAGTTGAGAAGGCTGTATCCAAGATTCCGGGTGTGACATCCTGTTCTGTCAGCCTGCTGACAAATTCCATGGGAGTGGAAGGAACTGCCAGCTCAGGCGAGATCATCAAGGCAGTACAGGATGCAGGATACGGCGCATCACTAAAAGGAGCTTCCGGAGCACAGATATCCGCATCAGCAGCGGAAGAAGCACTGGAAGATCATGAAACCCCAATATTAAAGAGAAGATTGATCGCATCAGCAGGTTTCCTGCTTGTGCTGATGTATTTTTCAATGGGACATATGATGTGGGACTGGCCGCTTCCGGCATGGTTTAATGATAATCATGTCGCAATGGGACTGGTACAGCTCTTACTTGCAGGAATCGTAATGGTTATCAACCAGAAATTCTTTATCAGTGGATTTAAGAGCCTTTGGCATCGCGCTCCAAATATGGATACACTGGTAGCACTCGGTTCAATGGCTTCTTTTGTGTGGAGTGTTTATGCACTCTTTGCCATGACAAGGGCACAGGTAGACGGAGATTCTGCGGCAGTTATGAACTATATGATGGAGTTCTATTTTGAGTCTGCTGCCATGATTCTTACTCTGATCACAGTTGGAAAAATGTTGGAGGCCCGTTCGAAAGGCAAGACAACAGATGCACTCAAGGGTCTTATGAAACTGGCGTCTAAGGCAGCAGTAGTTGTGCGTGACGGCCAGGAATCTACAGTACCGATTGAGCAGGTGCGCAAAGGTGATATCTTTGTAGTCCGCCCGGGAGAGAATATTCCGGTGGATGGTGTGATCCTGGAAGGAAACAGTGCAGTAAACGAGGCGGCACTTACCGGCGAGAGCATTCCGGTAGATAAGAATCCGGGAGATGCGGTTTCTGCCGCAACGGTAAACCAGTCAGGATTTATCAGATGTGAGGCAACCCGTGTAGGAGAAGATACTACACTTTCACAGATTATTAAGATGGTCAGTGATGCGGCAGCCACCAAAGCACCAATCGCAAAGATTGCTGACCGCGTTTCAGGAGTTTTTGTTCCGGCAGTTATCAGTATTGCTATTATCACAACGATTATCTGGCTGCTTGTGGGCAGACCATTTGGTTTCGCTCTGGCAAGAGGCATTTCTGTTCTTGTTATCAGTTGTCCATGTGCACTTGGACTTGCCACACCGGTTGCTATCATGGTTGGAAATGGAATGGGTGCAAAGAACGGAATTCTGTTTAAAACAGCAGTTTCTCTGGAAGAAGCAGGAAAGATACAGATTGTTGCGTTAGATAAGACAGGAACGATCACAAAAGGTGAACCTCAGGTGACAGATCTGGTTCCGGCAGACGGAATTTCGGAAGAAAAACTTCTTACCTATGCGTATGCACTGGAGAAGAAGAGTGAGCATCCTCTTGCCAAAGCGATTCTTGCAAAGGCAGAGGAAAGACAGATCGCAGCCAGAGAAGTTTCTGATTTTCAGGCACTTCCGGGAAATGGACTTCGTGCGGTATTAGATAATGAAGTTCTGACGGGCGGCAGCATGAAATATATCAGCAATCAGATATCCATTGCACCGGAACTGATATTACAGGCTGAAAAGCTGGCAGGAGAAGGAAAAACCCCACTGCTTTTCACAAAAAACAATAAGCTGATCGGTATGATCGCAGTAGCTGATGTTATGAAAGAGGATAGTCCTCAGGCAGTAAAAGAGTTACAGAATATGGGAATCCGTGTTGTCATGCTTACGGGTGACAATGAGCGTACTGCAAAGGCAATCGGAGCACAGGCAGGTGTTGATGAAGTAATTGCAGGTGTACTTCCGGATGGCAAAGAGAGTGTAATCCGTTCTCTGAAAGAACAGGGACGTGTTGCTATGGTAGGAGATGGTATCAATGATGCCCCGGCACTTACCAGAGCAGATATCGGAATTGCGATTGGAGCAGGTACAGATGTTGCAATTGACGCAGCAGATGTGGTACTGATGAAGAGCCGGCTCAGTGATGTTCCGGCAGCGATTCGTTTAAGTCGTGCAACACTTAAGAATATCCATGAAAATCTTTTCTGGGCATTTTTCTACAATGTGATCGGTATTCCGCTTGCGGCAGGTGTATGGATTCCTATCTTCGGATGGACACTTAATCCTATGTTTGGTGCGGCGGCAATGAGCCTTTCCAGTTTTTGTGTAGTTACAAATGCACTCAGATTAAATCTGTTTAAAGTACATGACGCATCGAAAGATAAGAAGATTAAGCAGAATGAATTACGAGCTTCTCATATTGCAGACAATACAGGAAATCATACAACAGGCAATGCATCTTCTAATATGGCTGACAATAATATAAACAATAATGAAATTCATGATCATAAAGATCAGGAAAATAAAAAAGAAAACAAGGAGAATAAAGGTATGACAACAATCACAGTAAATGTAACAGGAATGATGTGTGGACACTGCGAGGCACATGTAAACAAGGCAGTGAAAGAAGCATTTTGTGTAGAAGACGTAGTTTCTTCCCACGAAAAAGGAACAACAGTGATCCATGCACCGGAGAAACTGGATGAGGATAAAATTCGCGAAGTAATCAAAGAAGCTGGTTATGAAGTAACCGGTATTACGCAGGAATAAGCTTCCGGCTAAATCAGATAATCCAGTCAGATATTTCAACCATAGCATGGAGAAGAAATAGAGATTATGCCATTAGTCAATCGGATATTCACAATCCGCTTCCGCTACGTGGCTCTACACCGAATAACTGCTTCGCAGTTTGTCAGGAGGGGCTTGTACCCCCCTCCTGATACAAGCAAGTCCCCACCCACTGCTTATTGCTCTTCGCAATTGAAGCAGTGGGTGGGGACTTGCTTGATTCGGTTAAATCAGGCAGATATATGAACTATCTGGTAGAGAACAGAGAAATCATCAGTCAGATTGATTACTTTACAGATGGCAGACCATCTATTAAGTATACGAAGCACTGAAAAGTATAAGATGAAAATGTTGCTGATTTGGAAGTAAAAGTGTGATAAACTGTAAAAAACAAAAGTTGGAGGTTCATTATGTTAGTATGTGATTATATTGTAGAATCAATTGATGGAGATTATGCGCATCTGCGCAGGACAGATGTTCTTGATGAGGAATTAAAACTTGTTGCGAGAGCGCTTCTTCCTTTTGATATTGTAGAGGGAAGTAAATTACACTATGAAATGATGCAGTATACGATAATCGATTAATTAAGTTAGAAAAATTCACTGTTCCGATTGTAAAAAATAAGCAGTGACAGAGATATGAGCAAAGTATAGTATTCTATGTTTTGATTACAGGATTTGTTAAGAAAAATGTACAAAGGAGAGGCTATGGAAAATCAGAACCAGACACCACACAAAAGACGGGTGCGCTATAAAGGAAAATATCCAAAGAAATTTGAAGAAAAATACAAGGAATTGCAGCCGGAGAAATATAAAAATACTATTGAGCATGTGATTCAGAAAGGAAATACTCCTGCCGGAATGCATATTTCCATTATGGTTAAGGAAATCATAGACTTTCTGAATATTCAGCCCGGAGAGATCGGATTTGATGCTACATTAGGTTATGGCGGTCATACCAAAGCGATGCTTAAATGTCTGAATGGCAAGGGACATATTTATGCTACAGATGTAGACCCGGAGGAATCTGATAAAACAAAGAAACGTCTTGCAGATCAGGGATTCGGAGAAGATCTTCTCACGGTGAAGCTTCAGAATTTCTGTACGATCGATGAAATTGCAAAGGAAGTGGGAGGATTTGATTTCATTCTTGCAGACCTTGGCGTTTCATCCATGCAGATTGATAATCCGAAAAGAGGATTTTCATTTAAAGTCGATGGACCATTGGATCTTCGTTTGAATCAGGAGGCTGGTATCAGTGCAGCAGAACGCCTGGACACCATTACCAGAGATGAGCTGGCAGGAATGCTCTATGAGAATTCTGACGAGCCATACTGTGAAGAGCTTGCCAAAGCTATAACTGATGAAATCCGTAAAGGAAACCGTATTGATACAACCGCAAAACTGCGTCAGGTAATTGAAAAAACTCTGGATTTTCTTCCGGAAAAAGAGAAGAAAGATACGATTAAGAAAACTTGTCAGAGAACCTTCCAGGCGCTCCGTATCGACGTGAACCGCGAGTTTGAAGTATTGTATGAATTTATGGAGAAACTGCCGGATGCACTGCGCCCAGGCGGACGTGTAGCTATCCTTACATTCCATTCCGGAGAGGATAAACTTGTAAAGAAAGCTCTCAAAGAAGGATACAAAGCAGGAATTTACTCTGATTATGCAAAAGATGTGATCCGTCCATCTGCTCAGGAATGTGCACAGAATGGAAGAGCCCGCTCTACTAAAATGCGCTGGGCTGTGAAAAACAAATAGCAGAGTATGTTTGTGATTCAATACTTTACAATTATAGTAAACAAAGCTTGCTTTTAATCCATAAATGCTCTATATTAAATTATTGAGCAAGATGCTTATATACATATCTGTATGGATATCCGGGATAAAGCACAATATCCGGAACTGAAACCTTTTGATATCGTTATCAATAATGCGGGTGTGCAGAATGAAGAAGATATTGATGTGAATTTAAGGGGAACGATTGGAATCACTGAGAAATATGGAATACATCCAAATATTCGTGCAGTACTCATGATTGGATCAGCCAGTGGTCATAATGGCTCTGAATTTCCGGAATATGTAGCGAGCAAAGGCGGAGTCCTTTCCTATACAAAAAATGCGGCGCTTCGTATTGCAAAATATGGTGCAACATGTAATAGTCTTGACTTTGGAGGTGTTTTGACTGAGTTAAACAAGCCGGTTATGGAAGATAAAGTTCTATGGAATGAAACTATGGAGCAGACACCGTTAAAGAGATGGATGACAGTGGAGGAGACTGCAGACTGGGCATATTTTATGACTGTTACAAATCGCTTCTGTACCGGACAAAATATTTTGATAGATGGTCTCGAGGCTGGAAACGCACATTTTGTATGGCCTGAAAAGTTAATAAGGAATGATACAGAACTGGTTCTGTATATTACAGAGATAATAAAATATAAAAGAAACGGATACCCTGGTAGAAACATCAGGGTATTCTTGTTTCCGGGAATAGGATATCATTGTGACAAGCCTCTTTTGTATTATGGAAAGAAACTGGCAATTATGCACGAATATACAGATTGTATCAGTCTGTCATATTCCTATGACGGAAAGAACATTCGTGGAAATAGCAGAAATCAGTAAGGCAACTCAGAAGATAAAGAAAAAATATTATTGTTGTACTGCATGATGAGTAAGTGGTATAATAATACAAGTTTATATTGCAGAAAAAAATTGTTGTTCGTGAGAGGCTGAGAATAATGATCGAGTGGAAACAAATGACGATGCAGGAAGCAGAGAATAAAATGGAAGTGCTTCGGGAGATTTTTGATGTAGTCCGTCTCCTGAAAGGAAGTGATCTGCAGACTGACGGAATGAAAAATAAGCTTGCAGGCGGAAAAAATCTTTGCCAGTGTTATGCTTTCTGGAATAAAGATAAAAGATGTGAGAATTGTATTTCCATTAAAGCGCTGAATGAAAAGAAACAAACATCCAAAATCGAATTTCTTGATTCTGATATGTATCAGGTATTTGCAAGGTATCTGGAGATTGACAGTGAGCCTTATGTAATGGAAATGCTGAAAAAGCTGGACGAAAACACACTGACGGATGAGGAAGGATATGAAAAACTGACGGAAAAGCTGACTGTATATAGTGAAAAGCTGTATAAGGATGTGCTGACAGGGGCGTATAACCGCAGATATTTTGAGGAAAAAGTCAAAAATATGTCTTTGAATGCCGGAGTTGCAGTTATCGATCTGGATGATTTTAAATTGTTCAATGACACTTATGGTCATGATGGAGGAGACCTGGTACTGACAACCGTAGTGAATGTAATTCGTCATTATATCCGTCGTACGGATATTCTGGTGCGCTATGGAGGAGATGAATTTCTGTTGATCTTGCCTGGAATTGAGAAGGAAGTTTTTTCACAGAAGCTTCGTATGATCCAGGAGAAGATCCATGCGACGCATATTCCGGGTTTTAATCGTCTGAAGCTTTCAGTGAGCATTGGTGGAGTTATGTTTACCCATGGTAGATTGGAGGAAGCAATCACCAAAGCAGACAGACTTATGTATATGGCCAAGGGACATAAAAATATAGTAGTGACTCGGTGGAATCAGAAGAAAAATACAGATGAGACGGAAAAAAGAAACCTGCCCAAGCTTCTGGTCGTTGATGATTCTGAAATGAACCGCGAGATACTTAAGGAAATTCTGGGAAAGGAATACCGGATCCTGGAAGCCTGTGACGGGGAAGAGGCTCTGAAGATGCTGGAGCAGCATGGAACTGAAATCTCATTGGTCCTGTTGGATATTATTATGCCCAAAATGGATGGATTTGAAGTACTCGCCTATATGAACAGAGATAAATGGATCGAGGATATACCGGTGATCATGATTTCCAGTGAAGAATCAGAGAGTTATATCCGTCGTGCCTATGAACTGGGGGCTTCGGATTATATAAGCAGACCATTTGATACCAAGGTGGTATATCAGCGGGTTATCAATATGATCAAGCTTTATGCCAAGCAAAGGCGTCTGATCCATCTGGTAACAGATCAGATTTATGAAAAAGAGAAAAATAACCGTATGATGACCGGGATTCTCAGTCAGATTGTAGAGTTCCGAAATGGTGAAAGCGGGCTTCATGTGCTGCATATTAATATTCTGACGCAGCTTTTGCTGGAGAGACTGATGCGAAAATCAGAAAATTACGATTTTTCCTGGTCTCAACAGCATATGATTGCCACAGCTTCCGCACTTCATGATATCGGTAAGATTGGAATTGATGAAAAAATTCTGAATAAAACCGGAAAGCTTACAAAGGAAGAATTTGAAGCTATGAAACAGCACACGATCATAGGTGCCCGGATGCTTGACAGTCTGGAAATGTATCATGATGAAGAGATGATGAAATATGCCTATGAAATATGCCGCTGGCATCATGAACGTTATGATGGAAAAGGATATCCGGATGGCCTGAAGGGAGAAGAAATCCCTATATCTGCCCAGGTGGTCTCACTGGCAGATGTGTATGATGCCCTGGTAAGTGACCGGGTATATAAGAAAGCATATTCTCATGAAAAGGCAATGGAGATGATCCTGAATGGAGAATGCGGAATATTTAATCCTCTTCTTTTGGAATGTCTGGTGGAAGTTCAGGATAAAGTACGCAAGGAACTTGGTATTAAAGGTGTGAATGAATGCCTGGAATATCTGGAAGAGAGAAACTGATAAAAAATCCCCTGAAGACCCGCAGGAAGACAGGTCATAGACTGGAAAGCACCCAGTCTATAGCTTTTTTATGCCATTCCTCCCGTTGACATCCCATCTGCCATTTGCTACACTAAAATTACATATAACGGCATAATTGGCAAGGGAACGGAGAATATGAAGAAGAGAAAAGTTATAGTTTTAATTCCGGTACACAGATGGAGTATTTTAAGCCGATGCTTGAGGATAAATCGCTGACAATGTGCCAGGATGTTACCCCTAATACTTCGGAAGCAAAAGAAATGATGTATGCGATCACCTGGAATGAAGACGGGACGAAGATGATCCAGGTGGGGATTGAGCCCAAGAGACTTCTCAATGAGATAAAACAGAATAACATTTCTAATGTAGTAGCGGGAATGCCGGTATATAAAGACATGGAAATTGTTGTCGCAGATGTGGATACACAGGTTATCGAGGGAGCTACAGATGGTAGTAAAACAGGTAAAAAGCTTGAAGATATAGGGATATCATCG
This sequence comes from Blautia sp. HCP3S3_B11, assembly GCF_052064435.1. NCBI lineage: Bacteria > Bacillati > Bacillota > Clostridia > Lachnospirales > Lachnospiraceae > Blautia > Blautia sp. HCP3S3_B11. Next base: position 142,696 of record NZ_JBQHVP010000002.1, on the reverse strand, counting down.
GATTCATCGGATCGTGTCAGTAGTGATAGCACAGCTGCAAAACATATCAAAGTGGACGGAAAACCTTGCAGATACGTGATGCGGCAGGATGATAAATATATTGTTATTGTAACAGTAGAGGACTCATTTTATTTGCAAGGCGGTATTATTGCTATTTTCATAGTAGGTACATATCTGGTATTGGCATCCTGCTGTATAACATATATGTTTTCGAAAGTCATAAAAGAAAGATTAGAGAAAGAAAAACTGATATACACGTCAAATACAGATGAGCTTACCAGATGTTTTAACAGGCGCGCATATGAAAATGATATAAAAGAACTTAGGCTTAGCGATGAGTGGGTATACATTTCTGTAGATCTGAATGGATTAAAACGGGCAAATGATTCTTATGGCCATGCGGCAGGAGATGAACTTATATGCGCAGCGGCAGATTGCATGAGAGACAGCTTTCATAAGTATGGGAAGGTATATAGAATCGGTGGAGATGAGTTTGCTGTTATCATTACAGAGAATACAGATCAGTTTCACGATGTTCTGCGTAGCTTCGATTTCAATGTGGCAAACTGGCATGGTGAGTTTGTTGATTCAATGACTGTCTCATACGGATGGGTTTTCAGCACAGAGAGAAATTGGGATAGTGTATATGAAATTTCAAAAGTTGCGGATGCGAGGATGTATGAGAGCAAAGAACGCTATTATAATGAAAGCGGTTCAGATAAAAGATAGGCAGGTAGCGAAAAGTTACTTGATTTTGCTGCCAAAACTTATACAATACTTATATAATAATATAATAAGACTTTTTTTGATAAACCACGACATGTTTGGAGGCGCACCCCATGTCGTGGCTTTCTGTTTTTTATAAAAACTGTAAATGAGTACATTCAAAAACTGCACGATCGAATCTGCTATATTTAAACATAAAAAGACTTAAACAAATGTATTTTCACACCACTCCCTTTTCCACCTGACCATGTAAATTTCACACTGTTATCAGCATTAAGGGAAACAACACATTGTCCATCAGAACCCAGAGTTCCTGCCCAGTTTGCAGTATCACTCTCACCTACAGTGTGGGAAATCCCGGCGATAGTTATAGTTTTTGCGGACTGCCAGTCATTTATTTTCTGTTTCAGCTGAACTGTTTGCGTCGCAGTTTGGGGATCTTCGCCATCCGGATTTATAGCTGCCATCATTTCATCATACGCAGCGCGAACATTTGCCAGATCCGTTGATTCGCGGCTTTGTTCCACATATTTTGTGTAAGAAGGCACCAGAAGTCCGATAAGAATCGCCAGGATTGCAATCACAACTACAAGTTCAATCAGGGTAAAACCTTTATCTTTTCTTTGCATATATTATACCTGTAAATAATAGTTATGCCAGGAGTAAAATATACACTACTTTACCCCTTAAGCTTTTTTAGCATGATAGCACAGAATCTGTTACTGTGCAATATTTGCAGAAAAAATATTTCTTTACAGATACAAGGCAATCGTATGGATCATTTTTTCCACATCCAGCGGTTTGGCCAGATGTGCGTTCATACCACAGTCCAGTGCATGGCGGACATCTTCTGCAAAAGCATTGGCGGTCAGTGCAATGATGGGAATGGAAGAAGCATCCGTCCGGTCAAGCTTCCGGATCTGGCGTGTGGCTTCGTATCCATTCATCAGAGGCATCATAATATCCATAAGTATCACATCAAATGTCCCCTCAGGGTGACGGGAGAAAAGTTTTACAGCTTCCCTTCCATTGGATACTGCAGTTACTACAGCCCCTTCTTCTTCAAGGAGTACCTGTGCCACCTCTCTGTTTATTTCATTATCCTCTGCCAGCAGGATTTTTATGCCCTGAATGGAGTTTCGCTCAGATTCTGTCTCAGAAGAGATATCCCTTTCTTCTGCCTCTTCAAAAGGCAGAGTGATCACAAAAGTACTTCCGATACCTGGAGTACTGGTAATTTCAATGCTACCACCCATCTGCTCAAATAATGCTTTGGCAATGCTCATACCCAGTCCGGTGCCATGATATACACTTCGAGCATCTACGTTCTCCTGAGTAAACGGTTCAAAGATCTTCTCCAGATATTCTCTGCTGATGCCGATTCCCGTATCAGAGATCGTCCATCTGAAGACCAGTTTATGATCATGGGAAGAGAGAGCATCAACCTCCGTATGGATTGCCCCATTCTCTCTGTTGTATTTGATACAGTTACTGTAAATATTCATCATGGCACGGCGGAGGTGCAGAGGGCTTCCATATACAAAAGGATGTTCGTATATCTCCGGTGCGATATGAACGGTGAAATCAATGCCGTTTTTCTGTGCCTGCATATCGATCAGCATCTGTGTCTCTTTTTCATATCTGATCAGATCAAAAGGTTCATGGTTGAGTACAAGTCCGCCCTCCTCGATCTTGGACATATCCAGCACATCATTGATAAGAGAGAGCAGATGACTGGCTGAAATGAATGCTTTTTCACGATTTTTTTTAAGAAATTCGATATCATTTTCATGTTTTTTATCAATTTCCAGCAGACCAATGATCCCATTCAGTGGTGTACGCATATCGTGGGACATACGGGAAAGAAAATTGGATTTCTCTGCATTGGCGCGTTCGGCAGTGTCAAGAGCTTCTTTAAGGAGCTTCTGGTGTCTGATCTCTGATTCCACCACATCGTCCACATTCAGAAATCCCAGAACAATGATGCCGGAGTCTTCGTTTTTGATAAAGCGGAACTGATAGTAATGGATACCATCCCTGTCATTTATCCGGTAATTTCCCTTGTATTCGGACTGACCGGACAAAACACCCATTACATTGCCCAGTTCCAGTGATTCTTCCAGCATTGTACGGTCATCCGGATGTACACGCTGCCGGATATAGTCTGAGAGGAAAAGATCATAGGGATATGTATCGTTGTGTTTTTTGTCCTGATCAGGGATATCGTGGTTTTCCTGCTTGATCACGGAGAGAGTTTTTTCTATGGGGTTGATCAGGTATACGTTCAGGTAATTGCTGCTTAGTGTCTGGACAATACTTACCTGTGTCTCATAGGCCTCCTGTGTTCTGGTGACATCCTCACCGTAAAGGATTGCTTCCAGATGGTTGTTGGAAGGATTGAGCAGCAGTCTTGCCACATATTTGGAAATCCTGGCTATATTGTCATCGTAGAGACAGCGGGAAACCCTGGTGACTTCCACCTGACCGTCCTCATAGCTTTTCATCAGGGAACTGCGGCAAAATGCGTTGATGAAATCATTTCTGTCCTTTAATACCGGTATGAAAACAGAAGTCTCTGCGATAAAATGGTCAATGGAAGCGTCAGCATCCATCTTATAGGCCAGGGCAGAGGTGCCTCCGATCTTCAGAATCTTATCATCTGTAAGGTCGAGATGAAAGTAGCCGGCAGCATGGGTAATGGATGCCAGGAGAGAGTGGAGCTGATTTTCATAAATCTTGCGTGCTGTCACATCATTGTCTTCACAGGCCACTGCAATCACAAAATCCCGATAGTCATCGGCATTTCCGTTTCTGGCAATGAGCAGATAATAGTAATGGACAGTATCTGTGACAAGCCTGAAATGGAATTTGAAAGAGGCTTCCTGAGAGAGTCTTTCCAGCAGGGTTTCATAATTCAGGTGTCTGGACACATAGGAACGCTCATCCGGATGAATGTATTTCTGGATGAGAAAATCAAATGACAGCTTATAGTCTGAATTATCTTTAATATCGAGATCCGCAAAAGCATCAGTAAATCTGGAACGATATACGGAGATTTTCCCGGTTTCCCGGTTTACGCCATAAACAGACATGTAGTCAGAAGCAAGCAGGTTGATGGCACCCAGCAGACGGAGAGAGTTCTCGCCTGTGGGAATGGACTTTGACAGGCTTTCTCCTTCAGCTACTGTGCTGAATACAAGTGCATGTCCTCTGCTGCCGTCGGGCTGTACAGTCTCTACTGCATCAACTGTCTCATAAATATGACGAATCGGATCCAGGTAAGTCTTTGGCCCCTGTATCCCCAGTGCTACAGGGCAGGGTGGGCATGGGGAATCAAGCCCCATAAGTGCCTTATAGCATTTTACTCCCAGCTGGAGATGGGGGTACAGTTGTTTGGCAGTGTCGTTATAGCTTAGGATATTATAGTCTTTGTCTATGCTGTAATATCCGGATGAGTGTGTGTTCATAATTTTGTACTCCTGGTGTTTAGTGCTTTAAAGTATACTCTTTTTACCAAAAAATAGCAATGATAATGGACGAATTTGTAAAGTTTGTACAATAAGCCTGGGGCTGGACAATCTATTTTCCAGCAATGCTGATTTCTCCGGTATTGCAGACCAAAATGTAAATGTGGATACGATACTGCAGAAAACAAAACTGGAGCTGGATGAAAACGGCACGAAGGCAGCAGCAGTGACGGCAGTTACCATGGAATGTATGTCTGCTGCGGTGGAAAATGAACCGATTATCAAAATCGTGGAACTTACCCGCCCATTTGCATTTCTGATCTATGACAGAAGCAATGATGAAATCCTGTTCATTGGAAAAGTAACATCTATCTCCTGATATAATCAAGTAAGCCCACTGCTTATTGCTTTTCGCAATTGAAACAGTGGACTTACTTGATGCAGTCTATGTCAAGATCAATCCAGAGTTCAGATCCTGTGACATTCACTTCAATACCGCTTCCGTTCCAGAAAAGGGGAAGGGGATTCTGCATCTCATCAGTTCTCCCGTAAATATGATAATAAGGAATTTCTTTTATGGAATAAGTTTTTAAGTTTTCATTTGGGGTCATCATATCCAGTAATCCTGCCTTTCATAATAAATCAGTCCAGATAAGAAGGGATTGAACAATTACAATATTCTTAACTATATTGTATCAATTTTTTGAACACATCCGCCCGGATGATACGCAGCTTAGATTCATGCTATAGTTATCAGTTTAGATATTGTTCCGTGAATAATTCAGGTTATATTTATAGTATATGTCAATTATATGATTGACGTATTTCCTAAACAAAAGTATACTGATGCTTATCAGAAGGACAGGGGTAGCAAGTATGGGATATACGACAATTACATTTATGATATTTATGCTGCTGGTAACAGCAGCATATTATATGTTTCCTGCAAAAAAATATCAATGGACCGTATTACTGGTTGCCAGTTATATTTTTTATTTATGGGCAAGCTGGAAATATGCTGCTTTTCTTTTATTTACTACATTTACAGTTTATTTTGCATCACTTATTATGTATAAAAACAGCAAAACAGCGAAAGAAACGATAGTTCTTCATAGCGGAGAATGGGATCGGGAACAGAAAAAGCAGTACAAAGAGGAAATGAAAAGGAAGAGAAGAAAAGTTCTGATCATGGTACTTGTGCTGAATTTTGGAATACTTATATTCTTAAAATATTTTAATCTGTTTGCCGGAGGAATGAACAGTTTTATTGAAAAATCAGGAATGACTGGTTCGATTCCAATATTGCATCTGGCATTGCCGTTAGGGATTTCTTTTTATACCTTTCAGTCTGCCGGATATTTGATCGATGTTTACAGAGAAAAAATTGAACCAGAAAGAAATCCGGCAAAATATGCATTGTTTGTATCATTTTTTCCGCAGATCATTCAGGGCCCGATCAGTTTTTATGATCAGCTGGCGCATCAGCTTTATGCAGAACGAAAATTTTCTTATAAAAATCTAAAACATGGTGCACTTTTGATGCTTTGGGGATATTTCAAAAAAATGGTGATCGCAGACCGGGCAGTCAGCCTGATCCAAATGGCTGCACCAGATTATATGCAGTATAATGGAACTGTTATTTTTATAACAGTTCTGGTCTATGCATTACAATTATATGCGGATTTTTCAGGTGGAATCGATATATCCAGAGGATTTGCAGAAATCCTGGGGATTGAAATGGCTGAGAACTTCTGCAGACCATATTTTGCAGTAAGTATTAACGATTATTGGAGACGTTGGCATATTACATTAGGCGCATGGATGAAGAATTATGTGTTTTATTCTCTTGCAATGTCAAAACGTTTTTTTAAAATGGGTAAAAACCTGAAACAAAAATATGGTGATCATGCAATCGGAGCTCATATTGCAAAAGTGCTTCCGGCAGGAATTGCTTCTTTTATCACTTTCTTACTTGTGGGAATCTGGCATGGGGCAAATATGAAATATGTTGCCTTTGGTGTTTGGAATGGCAGCGTGATCCTGTTATCTGTTTTGATGCAGCCATTATTTAATAAAGCAATTGCCGGTCTGCATATTCAGACTCAAAAAACGTCATGGCGTATTTTTCAAATATTACGGACATTTCTGATCGTACTGATAGGATATATGTTTGACATAGGCAATAATTTTTCTGCTGCAATAGATATGCTGGGACGTTGTGTTATGGATTTCAGTTTTGATATAACTCAGATCATAGAGCAGATTACGTCGTGCGGTATGACATTGTATGATTATATGCTGCTTATATTTATGACTGTTTTGATCTTTTATGTCAGTCTGATACAGGAACGTCATTCTGACACAACAATACGGAAACTTTTGGAGGAGAAATATCCAAAATTTCAGTGGATCGTATTATTTGCAGGGCTTCTCAGCATTGCCATATTTGGAATGTACGGACCTGGATGCAGTACAGCAGAATTTGTGTATATGCAGTTCTAGAGCGTGTTTGAAAAATGCCTTTAGGTAATAAGACAGATAGGACATATGATGAAAAAAAGAATTTTAAAACTAAGTTGCTTTGGTTTGATATTTATGTTATTCCTAAGTGGAGCAGCCGGATTTCTTAAGGTGAACAGTTTACCGGATAGTGTGCGTATCAAGGGATTTTATCTGGAACCCAAGGATAGCCTGAACATGGTAACGATTGGAGCAAGTGAGACTTATACGGCAATAGCACCAGGTTTGCTCTGGAAAGAGTTCGGATTTACCAGTTATAATTATTCGGTGGCCGGAAGTCCGATCTCAATAGTAAAATCACAGGTTAAGGAGATTCTGGCTAATCAGGATCCAAAAGTAATTGTGATAGAGATTAACGGGACATTGCAGGATGATGAATATCAGATAAATGAAAAACGATTGAGAAAGTACATAGATAATATTCCATGGTCAGTAAATAAGATAAACACAATTAAGGAGATAGTACCCGAAGATCAGCAGACAGAGTATTTCATACCTTTTTTAAAGTATCATTCAAACTGGCAGAGTCTGGATTTGTGCATAGCTAATTTTTACCTTCAGTCACGTATGATGCTGGAAGGCAGCAGCCGACTGAAGGGATTTCAGACAATATCCGGAGCAGAAGAAACCAAAAGTAAAGTAATAGATGTGAAGGGCGATACCTCAGTACTTCCTTTGTCTGAAAAGGCAGAATATTATCTGCGAGATCTTCTTCAGTATTTAAAAGATGAAGGAATTGACAATGTTCTGTTCATGCGCACACCACACAGAATTACAAAAAAGAGTTATCCATTTTATCAAAGAGCAAATGAAGCGGAAAAGATTATCAAAGAATATGGATTTCCCTATGTGAACTTTGAAACAAAAAAGGATGAAATCGGACTGAGCATGATGGATGATTTTTATAATAATCATCATCTGAATCTGTATGGACAGAAAAAGTTTACGAATTATTTTGGAAACTATATGGTAGAACATTATGATCTGAAGGATAGTGTGCATTTAGAAAAGGTTATAAAAGAATGGGATAAAACCGCAGAGGATACAGAGGATTGTCTGGAATATGTAGAAACCATGATAGAAGATAAAAACAGAAGTATTATTAATGAAGGATGGAAAGAAGCCAGGAGATTACACCTGACAACAGAGGAGTAATGTGGGGAAAGGAATTGAACGGTATGGCTACTGATGAAGAGCTTTATGGGTAATATCTGAGCGGTGACGAGACAGGACTTGAACTATTGATAAAAAAATACGGCGACCCATTGACCTTATACATCGATGGTTATCTGCATGACGTCCATGAAGCGGAGGACTTAATGATGGAAACCTTTTCCTGGCTGTTTACGAAAAAGCCCCGCATCCGGGATGGATGTTTTAAGGCTTATCTCTATAAAGCGGCGCGGCACATGGCTTTACGCCACAAAAGCAGACGGCGGATTATCTTCAGTCTTGACGACCTGACCAGAGAACCGGAGGCGCAGACACTGGTGGAGGAGGTCATCCGCACAAAAGAACGAAATCAGATCCGGGCGCAGAACACTGGTTGATAAGAAAAAATTAGAAAGGTGGTTGGAAAGGCAGTCTTGAAACTTCAGGGGTGTCGTGTTATATTATTAGATAGCGCCATGCACCATCACTGAAAGGAAGGTGAGGATCATGGGGAAAAGTTTAACCGAATCAAGTTAAGAGAGAATATATACTTACCGATAAACTAGAAAGAGGTATTTAATACTTGGAATCTAACACAAACACAAAAGAAAATAAAAACTATCGTAAAACTGTCGTCAAATCAGGTCAGACAGTCCCACAAACCCGCGAAAACACCGGGTTCCCGGCTGATATTACTGTATTAAGCCCGATGATGCAGGAATACTGCAAGACAAAGGAACAATATAAAGACTGCATTCTATTTTACCGTCTGGGAGATTTTTATGAAATGTTTTTTGATGATGCATTGCTTGTCACCAGGGAACTGGAGATTACCCTTACAGGAAAGGACTGCGGATTAGAGGAGAGGGCACCCATGTGTGGTGTCCCTTATCATGCTGCGGAGACTTATATTAATCGTCTGATCGAGAGAGGACATAAGGTAGCAATCTGTGAGCAGGTAGAGGATCCTAAAAAAGCCAAAGGACTGGTAAAGCGTGAGGTTGTAAGGATTGTAACCCCAGGAACCACACTGGATGCTGCTGCTCTTGATGAGACAAAGAATAATTACCTGATGTCTATTGTGTCTATGGAAGAACATTTCGGATGCGCTATTGCAGACATTACAACAGGTGACTGTTTCCTTACTGAGGTGGACAAACCTCAGAAACTTCTTGATGAGATCAATAAATTTGTTCCTGCAGAGATTATCTGTAATGATTCTTTTTATATGTCTAATATAGATACAGATGACTTGCAGAACCGTCTTGGGATTTGTGTTTTTTCATTGGATTCCTGGTATTTCGATGACGAGTTGTGCCGCCGCACACTAAAAGATCATTTTCATGTAGGCTCTCTGGAGGGATTGGGCGTTGGTGATTATGACTGCGGGATCATTGCAGCAGGAGCACTTTTCCTTTATCTGAAGGAAACACAGAAAACCGCGCTGTCCCATATGGCGACGATCCGTCCGTATGCAGCAGAAAAGTATATGCTTATCGACAGTTCCAGCCGCAGGAATCTTGAACTTGTAGAAACATTACGTGAAAAACAGAAAAGAGGTTCTCTTCTCTGGGTACTGGATAAGACAAAGACTGCCATGGGTGCCAGAACACTTCGCAGTTATGTAGAACAGCCATTGATCGACAGAGATGAGATCGAGGAACGTCTTGAGGCGTTGGAAGAGTTAAATAAAAATGGAATGCTTCGCGACGAGATCAGGGAATATCTGGGACCTGTCTATGATCTGGAACGACTGATCAGCCGTATCAGTTATAAGTCAGCTAATCCGCGGGATCTGATCGCTTTTGCTTCTTCACTGGAAATGCTTCCATATATAAAACAGGTATTAAAAGAATTTAAGACTCCCCTGCTTCAGAAAATTTATGAAGATATGGACTCTCTGGAAGATGTAACAGATCTGATTAAACGTGCCATCGTGGAAGATCCGCCTCTTGCACAGAAGGATGGCGGTATTATCAAAGAAGGTTATAATGAAGATGTAGATAAATTCCGCCGTTCCAGAACAGATGGCAAAAAATGGCTTTCCGAACTGGAAGCAAGGGAACGTGAGCGTACCGGTATCAAGACAATGAAGATTAAATATAATCGTGTATTTGGTTATTCACTGGAGGTTACCAATACATTTAAAGACCAAGTACCTGACAACTATATTCGTAAGCAGACACTTTCTAATGCAGAACGTTACATTACACAGGAATTGAAGGAATTGGAAGATTTAATTCTTGGTGCAGAGGACAAGCTTTATGCGCTGGAATATGAATTATTCTGTAATGTGCGTGATACTGTCGGTAAAGAGGTTGTGCGTATTCAGAAAACAGCCAAGGCAGTAGCCGCATTAGATGTGTTTGCTTCTCTTGCACTGGTTGCTGAAAGAAATCATTTTGTACGTCCAAAAACAAACACAACAGGTGTGATTGACATCAAGAATGGCCGTCATCCGGTTGTAGATCAGATGATTGAGAACGATATGTTTATTGCAAATGATACATATCTGGACAACCATAAAAAAAGGGTATCCATTATCACAGGTCCAAATATGGCAGGTAAGTCTACATATATGAGACAGACTGCCCTGATCGTACTGATGGCACAGATCGGAAGCTTTGTCCCTGCTGAAAAAGCAAACATCGGAATTGTTGACAGAATCTTTACACGTGTAGGTGCATCAGATGACCTGGCAAGTGGTCAGAGTACATTTATGGTGGAGATGACAGAAGTTGCCAATATTTTGAGAAATGCAACTGCAAGAAGCCTTCTGATCCTTGATGAGATTGGACGTGGTACGAGTACTTTCGATGGACTTGCCATTGCGTGGGCGGTAATCGAACATATCAGCAACACCAAGCTCTGTGGTGCCAAGACTTTATTTGCAACTCATTATCATGAGCTTACCGAGTTGGAGGGAAAAATCCCAGGAGTGAATAACTACTGTATTGCAGTCAAAGAAAAAGGAGACGATATCGTATTCTTACGTAAAATTGTTCAGGGTGGTGCAGATAAGAGCTATGGTATTCAGGTTGCCAAGCTGGCAGGTGTGCCTGATTCTGTAATCCAGCGTGCGAAGGAACTGGTAGAGGAGCTCAGTGATGCGGATATTACGGCAGCAGTAAAGGGTTTAACCACGACGAAAAAGAAGAAGCCGGTATATGATCAGATGGATATGGCACAGATGTCCCTGTTTGATACCGTTAAAGATGATGACATCATAGAAGAAATCAAGGGTCTTGACATGGGAAACATGACTCCTATCGAGGCAATGAACACACTTTATAACCTGCAAAACAAGATTAAGAACAGATGGTGATAAAAGTTGAGAAAAATTGCAGTATTAGACCAGCAGACCATAGATAAGATCGCTGCCGGTGAGGTAGTGGAACGTCCGTCCTCCATTGTGAAGGAGCTTGTGGAGAATGCCATTGATGCAGGAGCAACTGCTGTAACAGTGGAGATCGCAGACGGCGGCAAAAAGATGATACGTATCACAGATAATGGCGGGGGTATGGAAAGAGATCAGGTACCCCTGGCATTTTTGCGTCATGCCACCAGTAAGATTGAGAAGGTTGAGGATCTGGAACACATTGCGTCTCTTGGATTTCGCGGTGAGGCTTTGTCCAGTATTGCCGCTGTTGCACAGGTGGAACTGATCACAAAAACCCCATCTGCATTAAGCGGAGTCCGCTATGTGATTAATGGTGGTGTACAGGAGTCTTTAGAGGATATGGGGGCTCCGGAAGGAACTACTTTCCTGGTGAGAAACCTTTTTTATAATACACCTGCAAGAAGCAAGTTCCTGAAATCAGATACTACGGAGGGAAATTATGTCAGCACTTTGATGGAACAGCTGGCATTGTCCCATCCTGAGATTTCTTTTAAATATATCCAGAATAAACAGGTGAAGCTTCACACATCCGGTAATTATAATGTAAAAGATGTGATCTATAATATATATGGAAGAGATATTACAAAAGCCCTTCTTGAGGTATCCTACGAGAATGATTTCATGAAGATTGAGGGTTTTGTGGGAAAACCGGAGATTTCCAGAGGCAACCGTACTTTTGAGAATTACTATATTAACGGACGTTTTGTAAAAAACAGGATCATTGCAAAGGGAATCGAGGATGCCTATAAGGGATTTCTCATGCAGCATAAGTTTCCCTTTGTTTCTCTTCATATCCAGATGGAGGGAAATGATTTGGACGTAAATGTACATCCAAGTAAGATGGAGGTAAGGTTTGCCAGAGGAACGGAAGTTTACGATGCCGTTTATGAGACAGTTCATAAGGCGCTTACTACGCGGGAAATGATTCAGACAGTTCCTTTTGGAAAAGAGGAATCTGTAAGAAAGCAGTCTTCTTTAGTAAAACCGGGAGATATACCGGAGCCATTTGAAATGAAACGTCGTGCTGAAATGCCGGAGTATCGAACACAAGTATCGAATACAGTTAATCGTACTTCGAATGTGTCGATAAAAGGCAATGATAGGACAGTATCTGCACCAGGTACTGCTATGGATAAAAAACAGATTTCTTCTTATTCAACACTTCCGCGAGGAACTATCACTATGGCGGAACAGGCAGTACGTGAGCAAAAGATTTATCAGACAAAAGATCCTTTTACAAAAGCAGAGGAGAAGCTTTTCGAAGGAACAATAAACGACAAAAATATACATGAAAAACAGCCTGACGCAATGCAGGTAAATATGTCACAGAAAGCAACTGTTTCTGTGAATAAAAATGTAGTGGATTCAAATGAGAATGCAGAAACTTGTGATGAAAGTGCTGAAAGGGTACAGGAAGTAAAGAAACAGCAAAAACCACAACAGTTAGAATTGTTTGAAGAGAAACTTCTTGCCCCTGAATCCAGAAGTCGTCATCAGCTGATCGGTCAGATTTTTGATACGTACTGGCTTGTACAATTTGAAGACAGATTTTTTATCATAGATCAACATGCGGCTCATGAGAAGGTCTATTACGAACGTTTTGTTAAAAGATTTCGCGAGCAGACGATAGAATCCCAGTATCTTTCTCCTCCACTGATCGTATCCCTGAATCTTCAGGAAGAGGTATTGCTTGAAACAAACAGAAAATATTTTGAAGATTTTGGTTTTGAGATCGAGCCATTTGGAGGTAAGGAATATTGCATTAATGCCGTACCGACCAATCTCTATGGGCTGGATGAGGAAGAATTGTTTCTGGAAATGCTGGATAATCTTGCATCTGAGAAAGATAAAGATCCACTTGGAATCTTTGCTTCCAGACTTGCAACGATGGCGTGTAAGGCCGCAGTAAAGGGAAACCATCAGATGTCTGTTCAAGAGGCAAATATGTTGATTGATGAGCTTCTGACTTTGGATAATCCTTATCATTGTCCACATGGACGCCCGACGATCATTTCCATGACAAAGACAGAACTGGAAAAGAAATTTAAACGTATTGTATAATGTGTGTTATTATGTATGCAGTGAACAGGGATTATACTGTTTTTATTTTAATATAAGGAGTTACTATGAAAAAGCCATTGATTGTTCTTACCGGACCGACGGCAGCAGGAAAAACTCATCTCTCTATTGCGCTTGCAAAAGCGGTAAACGGTGAAATTATTTCCGCAGATTCCATGCAGGTATATAAATATATGGATATTGGCTCTGCTAAGATCCGCCAGGAAGAAATGCAGGGAGTGAAGCATTATCTGGTAGATGAACTGCTGCCTGAAGAAGAGTTTCATATTGTAAAGTTTCAGCAGATGGCAAAAGCCGCCATGAAAGAGATTTATGCAAAAGGAAAGATTCCGATTCTGGTAGGTGGAACCGGGTTTTATATACAGGCAATTACCAAAGATATTGATTTTACTCAGGCAGAGCAGGAAGACGGATACCGTCAGGAACTGGAACAGCTTGCAGCAGAGAAAGGAAATGAATATCTTCATCAGATGCTGCTGGAGGTTGATTCTGTCAGTGCAAAAGAAATTCATGCCAATAATGTAAAACGTGTGATTCGTGCCCTGGAATTTTATCATCAGAATCATTCTCCGATTTCAGCTCATAACCAGGAGCAGAAAGAACATGAGACGCCATACAATCTGGCATATTTTGTTCTGAATGTCTCCAGAGATCTTCTTTATAAACGTATTGATGACCGTATTGATGAAATGCTTGAGGAGGGACTTCTTGAGGAAGTACAGAAACTGAAAAGTATGGGCTATCACAGAGGAATGGTTTCCATGCAGGGACTGGGCTATAAAGAAATCCTTGCATATCTGGATGGGGAATATCCTCTGGAAGAGGCAGTACGAATCCTTAAAAGAGATACCAGACACTTCGCCAAGCGCCAGCTTACCTGGTTTCGTAGAGAAAAAGATACGATTTGGATGAATAAAGATGAATTTGACTATAATGAAGATTTGATTCTTGAAAAAATGTTGGAAATTTGTCGTGAAAGAGAGATTTTATAAATAACATTGATTCAGTTAAATTTTTATTCGCAGTATTAGATTAAGAGATTACAGACTATAAAATATATGAGGAATAAACAGATTATGAAAGAAATGTATGCACAGCTTGGAATCTCCTCTGAAGTTTACGACTTCGGTCATGAAATTGAGGAATCCCTGAAAGAAAGATTTGATAAATTTGATAAAACAGCAGAATACAACCAGATGAAGGTGCTTCTTGCCATGCAGAAGAACAAGGTAAGCGCAGAATGCTTCGGAAGTTCTTCTGGTTACGGATATGATGATATCGGACGTGAGACACTTGAGAAAGTTTATGCAGATACTTTCCATACAGAGGCATGTCTGGTGCGTCCACAGATTACATGCGGTACTCATGCACTGGCAATTGCGCTGTTTGGCAATCTTCGCCCAGGTGATGAACTTCTTGCACCGGCAGGAAAACCATACGATACACTGGAAGAAGTGATTGGTATTCGTCCGTCAAAAGGTTCTCTTGCAGAATATGGTGTAAGCTATCGTCAGGTAGAACTTCTGGAAGATGGAACTTTTGATTATGACAGTATTTGTAAGGCAATCAATGAAAAAACCCGCCTTGTTGAGATTCAGCGTTCTAAGGGCTATCAGACACGTCCGTCTTTCTCTGTAAAACAAATCGGAGAACTGATTGCTTTTGTTAAGAGCATTAAACCGGATGTTATCTGCATGGTAGACAACTGTTATGGTGAGTTTGTAGATACGATCGAACCAAGTGACGTAGGGGCAGACATGGTTGTTGGCTCACTGATCAAAAATCCGGGCGGCGGACTTGCTCCAATCGGTGGATATATTGCAGGTACCAAAGAATGTGTGGAGAATGCCTCTTACAGAATGACTTGTCCGGGACTTGGAAGTGAAGTAGGTGCAACTCTTGGAGTGAACCGCTCGTTTTTTCAGGGATTTTTCCTTGCACCAATGGTTACCAAGGGCGCATTAAAAGGTGCTGTTTTTGCGGCAAACATTTATGAAAGATTAGGATTCCCTGTGATTCCGAATTCTACAGAGGAACGTCAGGATATTATCCAGGCAGTAAGCCTTGGAACACCGGAAGGGTTAATTGCTTTCTGCAAAGGTATTCAGGCGGCAGCGCCGGTTGACAGCTACGTAGATCCGGAACCGTGGGATATGCCGGGATATGACAGTCAGGTTATTATGGCAGCAGGAGCATTTGTCCAGGGATCTTCTATTGAACTCTCAGCAGATGGTCCGATGAAACCACCATATGCAGTATACTTCCAGGGTGGACTTACCTGGGAACATGCAAAACTTGGTGTGCTGATGTCTCTGCAGAAAATGGTAGATAAAGGTCTTGTGACTTTAAAATAATAAATGGCTGAGGGTGGACTATGAAAAAGAGGCAGGTAGTGATCATAGGTGCTGGCGCTTCAGGACTGATGGCGGCGATTATAGCGGCCAGAAACGGGGCGGCGGTCACTGTTCTGGAACAAAATGAAAAGCCGGGAAAAAAAATCTGTGCGACAGGAAATGGTAAATGTAATTTTTCAAATCTTGTGATGCCAGATGATGCATACAGAGGGAAGCATCCCGAGTTTGTAAATCATGCGCTGGCACAGTTTTCTGTTAAAGATACGGTGGAATTTTTTAAAAAATTGGGAATTTTTCCGTTGGATAAGAATGGATACCTGTATCCGAGAAGTAATCAGGCACAGAGCGTTGTAGATGTGTTATGCATGGAAGCATCCAATCTGGGTATAAAAATAAAGACAAACGAACAGGTTATTGCGATAGAGACAGAGAAGAACGGCAGAAACTTCCAGGTTCTGACAAAAGGATGGCACTATGAGGCGGATGCTCTTATACTTGCCAATGGTTCGAAAGCTTCCTCTGTTTCTGGTTCAGATGGAAGTGGATATGAACTTGCAGAGAGTTTAAAACACCATATTATTCCGGTTTATCCGGCTTTAACGGCATTAAAATGTAAAGGGCCTGCCTTTAAAGTGTGGGCTGGCGTACGTACGGAAGGAGAAGTTTCACTTTTTATAGACGGAAAATTTTACAAATCGGAGAGAGGCGAACTTCAGCTTACGGAATACGGAATATCCGGCATTCCTGTATTTCAGATCAGTACTTATGCAATTCGTGCTGTCAGAGAAGGTCATAAAGCAGCATTACGTATAAATTTCATGCCAGAGTTATCCGAAGAAGAATTAAAACAATTGTTACACTCACGAAAAAAAGCGTGTCCATATAAAAATGAAAAAGAACTTTTAGTCGGTCTTTTCCCGGAAAAACTGATAAAGGTTCTTACTTCCCAGAAACATTTAATCTCCGCAATAAAGGAATTTCCGCTTGAAGTTCAGGATGGAATGTCATTTTCTCAGGCGCAGGTTTGTTCCGGAGGTGTAGATACGATTCAGGTGAATGCTCATACTATGGAATCAAAACTTTGCAGAAATTTGTATTTCGCAGGAGAACTTCTGGATATTGATGGTACATGCGGAGGATATAATCTACAGTGGGCGTGGAGCAGCGGAGCAGTTGCTGGTATTAATGCTGCAAAGGAGGATAAAAAATGATTCGAATTTCACAGCTTAAGCTTCCAATCACACATACACAGGCACAACTTGAAAAGAAAATTTTAAAGACGCTAAAGAATCCAGGAAGTAGTTTCACTTATGAGATAAAGAAACAGTCTTTAGACTGCCGACATAAGAATGATAAGATTTTTGTATATACAATCGATGTAAAAATCAAAGATGAGCAGAAAATTGTTGAAAAAGTTAACAATAACAATATTACGTTAACTAAAGAAAAACAATATCAGTTTCCACAGTCAGGTGAAACACCACTAATACATCCACCGGTAATCGTAGGAAGCGGTCCTGCCGGACTTTTCTGCGGATGGTATCTTGCGAAGACCGGATATTGTCCTATCATCCTTGAAAGAGGCGAAGAGGCAGATAAACGTCAGAAAACCGTAGAGAACTTCTGGAAGAACGGAGTTCTTGACCCTGAATCCAATGTACAATTTGGAGAAGGCGGTGCCGGTACTTTTTCAGATGGAAAACTGAATACCCTTGTTAAGGATCCTTATGGACGCAACCATGAAGTACTGAAGCGTTTTGTTGCTGCCGGTGCACCGGAGGAGATTATTTATCAGCAGAAACCTCATCTGGGAACAGATGTCCTGGTTGGAATCGTTGAGAAAATGCGTCATGAGATAGAGGACATGGGGGGGAAATTCTGCTTTCGTTCAAAAGTGACAGATCTTATTTTTGAGAATGGTGCGCTGAAAGAAGTGGAGATAAACAACAGTGAAAAAATCCCGGCTGAAGTTTGTGTGCTTGCTCTTGGGCATAGCGCAAGAGATACCTTTGAGATGCTTCAGAAACGTGGTGTTTATATGGAACCGAAATCGTTTGCCGTAGGACTGCGTATCGAGCACCCGCAGGAAATGATCAATATGGATCTGTACGGAGAACCAGAGAATGAATTACTTGGAGCTGCCAGTTACAAAGTAACTCATAAATGTGAGAGCGGCAGAGGCGTTTACTCTTTCTGTATGTGTCCTGGCGGATACGTAGTAAATGCGTCTTCAGAACCTGGACGTCTTGCGGTTAACGGTATGAGCTATCAGGCGCGTGATTCCAGAAATGCGAACAGTGCAATGATTGTGACAGTCACACCTGAGGATTTTCCGGAAAAAGGAGCACTTGGCGGTGTAGAATTCCAGCGTAATCTGGAAAGGAAAGCATGGGAACTTGGAAAAGGCAAGATTCCTGTTCAGCTATTTGGGGATTTTTGCAAAAATCAGCCAAGTGAAGCATTGGGAGAAGTTTTGCCATGTATGAAAGGTGAATATACTTTGACAAATGTCCGGTCTATTCTGCCAAAAGCTGTAGGCGATTCGATAGAAGAAGGCGTGAAATCTTTTGGAAAAAGAATCTCCGGATTTGACAGAGAAGATGCACTTCTCAGCGGTATAGAAAGCCGTACCTCTTCTCCTGTAAGAATTGTACGCGATCAGGAACTTGTGGCAAATATAGGAGGAATTTACCCTTGTGGTGAGGGCGCAGGGTATGCGGGCGGAATTACAAGCGCAGCTATGGACGGAATAAAAGTTGCGGAGACAGTATGCAGAAAATATGCAATTACAAAGTAGCTGACAGAATATGTAATAATATGACGGTTGTTTTTGTTTTGTTTACTTTGGCATGTAGCATGAAATATATTACTGAGAATACAGTAAAAATTAATCAGTAATATAACATTGCAACACATAAAGTTCACATAAAAACTTTAGGAGGAGAGTGTACATCTCTCCTCTTTTATGCTAGAATATAATTTGCAATTTGCCCAAAAGCTTTAGAGAGCAGACGGCAAACTTATGAATAATACAAATAATATCATGAAACAACTGCCGGAGGAGCAGCGTCCATATGAGAAATGTTTTACACAGGGAGAAAGCGCATTAAGTGACAGCGAACTGCTGGCAGTAATTTTGCGTAGTGGTACTCAGGGAAAGAATTCACTGACACTTGCACAGGAAATTCTTAAGGTTATGGAGAAATCTTCCTATCCCGGACTGACAGGACTTTTACATATATCTTTACAGGATCTTATGAAAATAAATGGAATCGGACAGGTAAAAGCCGTTCAGCTGAAATGCATTGGCGAGCTTTCCAAAAGGATTGCAAGAAATGCTGCCAGACCTCAGCTGGTTATGAATAATCCGGCTTCTATTGCAGCCTATTATATGGAAGAACTTCGTCATGAAGAACAAGAAGTTGTAATCTGTATGATGTCAGATGTAAAGGGGCATTTTCTGGGAGATAAAATATTGACCAGGGGAACTGCAACGGGATCAATGGTAACACCCAGAGAAATCTATATGGAGGCGTTACGCCGCCATGCAGTCAGTCTGATATTGATTCATAATCACCCAAGTGGTGATCCTACACCAAGTCCGGATGATGTACAGATTACGACAAGAATTTATCAGGCAGGGGAATTGATTGGCATACATCTCCTTGACCATATTGTAATTGGAGATCAGAAGTATTGTAGCTTCAGAGAAGAAGGATTGTGGGAAGAATGTGTAGAATAAGAGAGTACTGTTTATTCTACATCTGGTAATCAGAAATAGAGGAGATACTGTCTGTCAGGATTTGTGTGCGGACAATAACGGTAAAGGGGCAGATATATGCTGTTTGAGAAAACATATGGAATAGATTTGGGGAGCAGTTCCGTAAAGGTCTATTCTTTTTTTAGGAACAAAACTTATATTGAGAAAAATATGATTGCATCCAAAGGACGTAAGATCATTGCCATGGGTAACGAAGCGTATGAGATGTTTGAGAAGTCACCTACAGATATTGCAGTTGATTCGCCGATGACATTTGGTATGATTGCTAACCTGGAACTTCAGGAAATCGTTCTTTACAGCATGATTCGTAAGATCGATCATATTCTCGGATTTGGAGCGGTGATGTATTTTACAGTTCCGCTGGATATGACTGCCGTCGAGAAAAGGGCTTATTTTCATGTGGCAAACGGTCACTGGTTGAAGAAAAATCGTGTATTCATGGTGGAAGCACCAATCGCCGATGCGATTGCCATGGGTGTGAATCTGGAAGATCCGGAAGGAAATATGATCGTTAATATCGGTGCACAGAGTACAGAAGTATCGATTATTACTGACGGAAAGATTATTATCAGTAAGAAAATACCATTGGGTGGCAGACAGATGAATGAATCTATTTGCAGTGAAATACGTAAGAGGTATAATCTGCAGATAGGGACACGAACTGCCAAGAGGCTTAAGATGGTAATGGGACGTCTTAGTGATCAGAAAAAAGGAGTTCGAAAAGTTGTCGGAATCGACTGCATTTCCGGACTCCCGAGAGAAGAAGTCATTTCATCATACGTGGTAAATGATGGAATTATGAATTGTCTGAATGAGATTGCAGCAGAAATGAAGACATTTCTGGAACGAATTCCGCCACAGATTTCCTATCATATCGCAAAACAGGGTATTTACATAACAGGAGGCAGTACAAGACTGCTTTATATAGACAAATATCTTGCCAGTTATACTGGGTTTACCTTTAATCTGTCAGAACTTTATGAAACTTCGGCAGTTACAGGTCTTGAGAAAATAATCAGAGATAAAGATCTGCGTAAATGGGCAGTACCGATTACGCAGAGAAAACTATAATTTTTAGGGGTGCATCATGAAAAACCTGAAAAAGAAAGTACGTTTTAGGATTCAATTAAAAAGTAAACATCTTTTGGCCATTATGACGATCTTTTGCGTCAGCTGTATTGCTGCTACATTTGCTTCCGGTGTTACTACTGCACCATTGCAGGATGCGGCAGGTATTGTGATTGTCCCATTTGAGAACAGCATCAATAAGATCAGTTCTGTTCTTACCGGAATGCAGGATCGTATGCGCGACAAAGAAGAAATCCTCAGCGAAAATGAGAATTTAAAGGCACAGGTAGAAAGTCTTACAGAACAGAATAATAAGCTGATTCAGGATCAGACAGAATATGTAAGATTACAGCAGATGTATAATCTTGATCAGCAATATACAGAATATCCAAAGGTTGCCGCTGAGATAATATCCAAAGATCCTGGAAACTGGTATGATACATTTATGATCAACCGGGGATCAGCAGATGGAATACGTGTGGACAATAATGTAATTGCTGATAAAGGACTGGTAGGAATTGTAACAGAGGTAGGAACTCATTGGGCAACCGTACGTTCCATCATTGATGACAGCAGTAATGTCAGCGCCATGACAGTCAGCACGCAGGATAATTGTGTGGTAGAGGGTGACCTGGAATTGATTGATGAGGGAAAATTGAGTTTCAGTCAGATGTATGACCAGGATAATAAGGTAACAGTCGGAGAACGTATTGTAACGTCAAATATCAGTGAAAAATATGTAGAAGGATTGTTTATCGGATATGTCAGCGAAGTTCAGCAGGACAGCAACAATCTGACTAAAACCGGAACAATCGTCACACCCGTAGATTTTCAGCACCTGAAAGATGTACTTGTAATTACAGTAAATAAACAGGATTCTGTTGATGACAGCGGACAGGCAGCTCAGGAGGCAACTGCGAATGAAGAGTAAGATAACATTATTTTTTATGATTCTTATAAGTTTTCTTCTTCAATGTACAGTTCTTCATGTGATATCTATTGGATCTATCACACCGAACCTTATTCTGATTCTTTGTATATCGATGGGATTGATGCGGGGTAGAAAAAGTGGAATGTGGACAGGCTTTTTCTGCGGCTTTTTTGTAGATATGTTCTATGGATCTGTATTTGGATTTTATGCTCTGATCTATATGTATATTGGATTTTTCAGCGGATATGCACATAGGATCTGTTATGATGATGATATTAAAGTTCCGGTAATGCTTGCTGGTATTGGAGATTTATTGTATGGTCTTGCTGTCTATGCGTTACAGTTTTTACTTCGTGGCCGTTTAGGACTTGGAACTTATTTATATAGAATTATCCTGCCTGAGATTTTTTATACAGTGATTCTTACATTGATTGTTTACCGGGTATTTCATTATATTAACTATCATTTTATGAATAATCCATCAAGGAAAGAAAGTGAGTCTATTTGGGTACTAAAATAAAAAGATTTTTTAAAAAGATACGAATAAAACGAACTACAGTATTGGTGCTTGTTTTTGTGTTTATGTCTGCTACTTTAGTAAGACAGCTTTTTGAACTGCAGATCATTCAGGGACAGGACTATATCAGTAAATTTGAATCAAGGACGACCAAAAAACGTGTGATCAAGAGCACACGTGGTAATATATATGATAGAAATGGAGAAGAACTGGCAACAAATGTGCTGGCTTATTCTGTAACTTTTGAGGATAACGGAACTTATGATTCTACCAGAGAAAAAAATCTTACGCTGAATGGCATTGCTTATCAGGTTCTGAAGATTCTTCAGTCTAATGGTGATTCTATAAGCACCAGTTTTCATATTGTTCTGGACGAGAATGGAAATTATGTATTTGATGTGGATGAGGGATTTACACTGAACCGTTTTCGTGCAGATATTTATGGTGAAGCGCTGATTGATAATCTGACAAAAGAACAAAAAAAGGCTACTGCAGATGAGATGATTGAATATCTAAGCGGCAATAAGGGATTTTCCATTGTTCTCTATGGAGATAATGCTTATACCAACGAAGAACTTCAATCTCATGGTCTGCCACTGGAGCTGTCCAAACAGGATGTTCTTGATCTGGCAAAGATTCGTTACGCATTAAGTACAAACAGTTTTAAAAAATATATGGCTGTTACGATTGCCACAAATGTAAGTGAGAAATCAGTAGCTGCTATCAAGGAAAATCAGGCGGAGCTTCAGGGTATTGATATTGTAGAAGATTCTATTCGTAAATATATTGATGATGTGAGTATGGGACCGATACTTGGATATACAGGTCAGGCTTCCTCAGATGAATTGGAAGAATTAAGGGCAAAGAACCCTGATTATTCCAATGATGCAATTGTTGGTAAAACCGGTATTGAAAAATATATGGAAACTTCATTGCAGGGAACAGATGGTGAGGAAACTGTTACTGTCGATAACCTTGGTAAAGTACTTAAAATTGATGACAGTACAAGAGTGGAACCTGTGGCAGGTAATGATACGTATCTGACTATAGACAGTAGCTGGCAGTCTGCAATCTATCAGATATTGAAACAAAGGGTTGCCGGAATTTTGTTGTCTAAGATAGAAGCAACCAAGACATATGATTTCAGTGTTCAGGATGCGGCTCAGATTAAGATACCGATTTATGGCGTATATAATGCACTGGTGTCGAACAGCGTTATTGATATCAGTAAATTCAGTGACGCAGATGCTTCTGATACAGAAAAAAATTTATATGCCAAATTTCAGCAAAAACAGCAACAGGTTTTTGATACAATAACTAACAGACTTACAAGTGAGAATCCTCCTGCTGTAAAGGATGAAGATGAACAGATTCAGGAATATCTCACATATATTTGTGATGATCTTCTGAGAGATACTCTTGGAATTATTTCAAAAAATGCAATCGATACATCTGACAGCACTTATCAGGTATGGACAACAGATAAAAATATCAGCCTGAAAGATTATCTGACATATGCAGCAAGTCAGAACTGGATCGATATTTCCAAATTTTCTACAGAAGGTGATTATCTGGATTCAGATGAGGTATATAAAGCACTTACAGATTATCTGATAGATTATCTGAAAACAGATAACAGTTTTTCTAAACTTCTGTACAAATATATGCTTCAGGAAGATACGATCTCAGGAAGAGAAATCTGCTTGGTACTTTATGAGCAAGGCGTTTTATCGAAGGATGACGGCACTTATGAAGCATTGGCATCTGGTGCTATGACGGCGTATGATTTTATGATCAATAAGATTTATACCTTGGAGATTGAACCTGCACAGCTTGCACTGGAGCCTTGTTCTGCATCAGCAGTGATTACGGATGTAAAGACCGGAGATGTGTTGGCATGTGTTTCTTATCCTGGATATGATAATAACCGACTTGTAAATAATATGGATACAGAATACTATACAAAACTGTCTCTGGATCAGTCCAGTCCATTCTTTAACAAAGCAACACAGCAGACAGCGGCACCTGGTTCTACATTTAAGATTCTTTCTACGATTGCCGGAATGTCTGAAGGCGTGATCGATGATGGAACATATATTAATTGTACAGGTTCTTTTGACCTGGTAACTCCGCCAATTAACTGTTGGAATAAACAGGGACATGGGGAAATTGAGATCAGAGAAGCAATAGAACAGTCTTGCAACTCTTATTTCAATATGGTTGGTTTTAAGCTTGGACAGGATGAGAACGGAGATTTTTCAGAAAATCGAAGTCTGAGTGTGCTACAGAAATATGCTGCTGAGATTGGGCTTGATAAGAAAACAGGAATTGAGATTACGGAATCTGCACCACAGGTATCAACTTCATATGCTGTTCCGTCTTACATCGGTCAGGGCACAAATGCTTATACTACCAGTCAGCTGGCTCGTTATGCAACCGCTATTGCTACAAGTGGAAATGTATATGATCTGACTTTACTTGACAGACAGACGAATTCTAAAGGTGAAACACTTAAAGAATATGAACCAGATATCATTAACACTGTTGATGTGTCACAGAATGTATGGGACGATATCCATGATGGAATGTATCGAGTGGTTCAGACTCATAAACAGTTTGATGGATTAGGAGTAGACGTGGCAGGTAAAACCGGTACAGGCGAGGTAAATATTTATCATCCGAACCATGGTATGTTTATCGGATATGCACCGGCTTCAGATCCTGAATATGCAATTGCAGTTCGTATTGAAAATGGATATACTTCCGGTAATGCATGCCTTGCGGCTGATGAAATTTTTAAATATATCTTTGAGTTAGCTGACGAAAAGTCTATTCTTACAGGTGTTGCCGCAACTGATACCAGTGATACATCGAATGACTAAAGGTATTGCTGTTCACTCCATTTTCAGTAACTCTTATTGACACGGCGTGAGTGGTAATTGCAAAATCACAATACACGAGAATACCAGGAGAGTGGAAAATTTTTTCAGGAGGAAATGTAACTATGAGTGAAGTCATTGTGATCACTTCCGGAAAAGGCGGAGTAGGGAAAACTACTACTGTTGCCAATATCGGGACAGGCCTGGCTATGCTTGGCAAGAAAGTTGTGGTGGTGGATACAGATATAGGGCTGAGAAATCTGGATGTTGTTCTGGGTCTGGAAAACAGGATTGTCTATAATCTGGTAGATGTAATTAATGGGAGCTGCCGCTTGCGACAGGCGTTGATTAAGGATAAAAGACATCCGGATCTTTGCCTGCTGCCATCTGCGCAGACAAAGGATAAATCTGCTGTATCACCAGAACAGATGATAAAACTGACCGATGATTTGAGAGAACAGTTTGACTATATTCTTTTGGACTGCCCGGCGGGAATAGAGCAGGGATTTAAGAATG
Organism: Blautia sp. HCP3S3_B11; assembly: GCF_052064435.1. Lineage (NCBI taxonomy): Bacteria > Bacillati > Bacillota > Clostridia > Lachnospirales > Lachnospiraceae > Blautia > Blautia sp. HCP3S3_B11. The sequence goes on along the minus strand of NZ_JBQHVP010000002.1, from coordinate 117,306 downwards.
CGATTGCCGGTGCTGATAAAGCATTGGTGGTTACTACTCCGGAGGTATCTGCAATCAGGGATGCAGACAGGATTATCGGTCTTCTCGAAGCAAATGACATTCATGATATCCGTCTGATCATTAATCGCCTGCGACCGGATATGATTACAAGAGGTGATATGATGTCTGTGGAGGATGTGACAGAAATTCTTGCAGTTGATCTCATTGGAACAATTCTGGATGATGAACAGATTGTGATCGCGACCAACCAGGGAGAACCTCTCTCCGGGAAAGCTTCTCAGGCGGAAGATGAATATATGAACATCTGCAAACGTATTCTCGGAGAAGAGATTCCATTTGTTGATATTAACAGGAAACAGGGATTTTTCAGAAGGCTAAGTAATATTTTCAAAAACAATTAAATCGTAAGGAGGGAATCTGTGTGAAAGCTTTTTTTAAAGAAAAGAAGCGTTCAGCAGGATATGCAAGAGACCGAATGAAACTTTTGCTGATCTCAGAACGGATCGACTGCTCACCACAGATGATGAAAATGTTGCGGAATGATATGATACATACCGTAAAGAAATACCTTACCATCGATGAAAAACAGATAAAAATTCAGATTACACAGGAGCCGGCAATGCTTTATGTGTATATTCCTGTTTTGAATAAAAAGGATAGATAAATTATGTTAAAGCAATATAAATTAAGATTTTACAATTTCAGGCTGATTCTTTTTTTAATTGCAATCAGCCTGATTGGAGTTACATTAGTAGGAACTGCTGCTCCGGATCTGAGGTCAAAACAGTTTGCCGGTGTAGTGCTGGGAATTATAATTATGTTAGTCCTTTCCTTGATGGATTATTCCTGGATTATGAACTTTCAGTGGATTATGTATGGCTTCAATATTATAATGCTGCTGGTTGTGCGTATTGCTGGTGACAGCGCCAACGGTGCTGCCAGATGGATCGGTATTGGATCTTTCCGATTCCAGCCGACAGAGTTATCTAAAATCATCCTGATTATATTTTTTGCAAAATTTTTCATGGATCATGAAGAAACTCTGAATACATTAAAAACACTGGCATTATCTGCCGTATTGCTGGCAGTTCCATTATTTTTGATCTTACAACAGCCTGACCTGAAAAATACGATTACGGTTGTGGTAATCTTTTGTATTATGATTTATATCGCAGGATTGAGTTATAAAATCATTGGTGGTGCATTGCTTATTGCAGTTCCTCTTCTGATTATCTTTTTATCAATTGTTGTTCAGCCAGATCAGAAATTGCTCAAAGATTATCAGAGAAATCGTATTATGTCTTTCTTATATCCGGAAAACGAGGAGTATTCTGATGATATTGAACAGCAGAATAATTCCAAAACTGCGATTGCTTCAGGCGAATTGGTTGGCAAAAAGTTAAGTGGTGATGACAGTACGACTTCTGTCAATCAGGGTAATTTTGTATCTGAAAATCAGACTGACTTTATTTTTGCGGTTGCAGGTGAGGAATATGGATTTATCGGATGCGTGGTAATCGTATTGCTGCTGCTTGCGATATCATTTGAGTGCATCCGGATGAGTCTTCGGGCAAAAGATTTGTCTGGGAGGATTCTATGTTGCGGAATGGGTGGTCTGATCGCATTACAGAGTTTTATTAATATTTGTGTTGCAACAGGTCTTGCGCCAAATACCGGAACTCCGCTTCCCTTTGTAAGCTATGGATTGACTTCACTTGTAAGCTTGTATATTGGTATGGGAATTGTGATTAATGTGGGACTCCAAAGCAGTACATATAACAAGGAAATCATACAAAAAGAGATTGACAGGAGAGAGGATTACTTATGAGAAAAAGAAAGGAATCTTCAAATCAAATACAGGAAAGAAAATCAGCTACTCCGTATAAATCAGCCACGCCATACAAGCGTGCACAAGAAGACAAAACTATTCGAAACCAAAATTCCAGACCTGTACATACTGTAAAACTCCCAAAATCCCAGATGCCGTCCAGGCAGACGGAGGAACATAAGGCGTTACAGCGTGCAAAATATCAGAAAAAAAGGCGGATATTAAAGAACATCTGTGGAACTTTGGTAGGGCTGTTTGCAATTCTTGTAGTTATTGGTGGTGCATTTTATGGATGGAATATATTAAGTGGAAATTACTTCGGAACACCAGAAAGGGCTTTTGATTCCTCAGAAGTCTTTACAAATGCACTTGCATCTAAAGAAAATATGAGGACACAGTCTTTTGCACAGAAATTGTGTGTTTCCGCAAAGGGAGATGTTGACCGTATAAAAAATGCAACTTTGGAAGACGGGCAAAAGGGATTATTATTCAGCCTGAGTAATCACAAGGTTTTATATGCAAATGGAATTTATGATAAAGTATATCCTGCGAGTATTACAAAAATTATGACCGCAATGCTTGCATTACAGAGTGGAAAGCTGGATGATATGGTAACCATTACTCAGGAGAATGTTACCCTGGAAGAAGGATCTCAGGTATGCGGATTTGTGGCAGGCGACCAGGTTACTCTGGATCAGCTCCTTCACTGTTTATTAGTATATTCAGGAAATGATGCAGCTTCTGCTATAGCTGAATATGTCGGTGGCACTACAGAGAATTTTGTGCAGATGATGAATGATTATGCTGCCAGACTTGGATGCACAGGAACACATTTTACGAATCCGCATGGATTGCAGGATGAAAATCATTATACAACTCCGTATGATATTTATCTGATGTTGAATGAGGCATTTACATATCCTGAATTTACAGAGATTACAGAATTACCATCTTACACAGTAACTTATACCGGAGTAGATGGAAGCCAGCTAAGCACAACCCTTACGGCAACTGATCATTATCTTACAGGAGAGGCAACTGCGCCAAAAGATGTTACCATTCTGGGCGGAAAAACAGGTACAACAGGTACTGCCGGTAACTGTCTGGCGATTCTTACACAGAATGCTTATGGCAAGCCATTTGTATCAATTGTTATGGGCGCTTCCACGAAGGAACTTCTATACCAGGAAATGAACTCTTTACTTCAGAATATTAATAGTTAAATAATAAAGAAATTTATGGTAAAATGACTGTAGCAGCTATGATCTGGTTGCTACAGTTTTTTATATTATAATGAGGATGATACGAATATGATAACCAGAGAAGAATTGAAGGATTTTAAAGAGCAGAGACGAAACCTTATAGAGCGGAAAAGGGATGAATTTGTACGAAACAGCCTGCTTTCCGATGAATTTCTTGAAATGCTTGAGAAAAATAAAAAACCAATGGATTTATTAATGTCTTATTATAAATGTGCAATCATGGAAATTGAGACAAAATTTAAAGTATTAAATCAGGAATATTCTCTTCAATATGATAAGAACCCTATCGAAAGTATTAAGACAAGGGTAAAATCTTATGACAGTCTGTTACGAAAAATACGAAACAAGAATATTCCACTGACACTGGATTCTATAGAGAAAAATATCACTGATATTGCGGGAGTTCGCGTGATTTGTTCTTTTCCTGATGATATTTATGAGATTGCAGAGAGTTTCCTGAATCAGGATGACATCACACTGGTTGAGAAAAAAGATTATATTAAAAATCCAAAATCAAGTGGATACAGGAGTCTTCATCTGATTGTACAAGTTCCTATTTTCTTGCAAAATACAAAGAAGCTTGTGACAGTTGAAGTGCAGCTTCGTACAATTGCAATGGATTTCTGGGCAAGCCTTGAGCATAAAATGAGATATAAGAAAAATATATCTACTGACCAGGTGAAGTTTCTTCAGGAGGAGCTTTCTGACTGTGCAAGACAGAGTGCGGCTCTGGATGAACGAATGCAGAATATTCGTAACGTGATAATTCAGAATTCTCCGGAAAAGGACTGTGAAGAGGGAATTTTTTTGCCATTGGGACTGCCGGTTAGCCGAGAGAACAGGAGAAAATAAACATGAGCGATTATATCACAACTTATACAGGAAAACATATTGATCCGGTGCATCCAATTTCAGATTTGATCTGCATAGAGGATATTGCACATGCGTTATCTTTGATTTGTCGCGGAAATGGACAGGTAAAAACATTTTTTTCCGTAGGACAACATTGTATTAACTGTGCCAGAGAAGCTTTGGCAAGAGGATATTCCAGCCGCATAGCATTTGCCTGTCTTCTCCATGACGCCAGTGAATGCTATTTATCTGACGTACCAAGACCATTTAAAAAGACTCTTACAGGCTACAAAGAACAGGAAGAGAATCTATTGAACCTGATTTATCAGAAATATCTTGGAAATCTATTAACGTCTGAGGAAGAAAAAAAGTTAATAGAAATTGATGACGATATGCTCTGGTTCGACCTGACTTATCTTCTGAATGAAAAGCAAACCAAACAGCAGCCAGAGGTACATATTACGATAGACTATAAAGTCAGGACATTTGAAGAAATAGAGAACGAATATCTGGAATTATTTCATTACTTTATGAGATAATTACAATGAAATTGTCATAGTGATATTGTTTTTAACCGAATTAAGTAAGTCCCCTGCTTCCATTGCGAAGAGCAATAAGCAGTGGGTAAAAGTAGAAACACCAAAGAAAGGCACTCAACTTATTGGCTCTTATATCTCTTATTTGAAAGATATCATGGAGGAGAAGCCGGTATAGCTCCAAGAACATTGCAGGATATCATGGGTCATGCTTCTATAAAAATGACGATGGAATTGTATAATCATGTTACAGATGAACGCTTGACAAACGAAATTCAGAAGCTAAATAATAGGCATATTTTGTGATGTAATAAGTTTACACCATTTTTAGATAAAAAATATCTAGCTAACACCAAAATTAACAGTTTTGTAACAATAAGCTTACACCAATTTGATTCTGAAACGGTCAAAAATATCTTTACTACACCAATTTTACACCAATCGTACACCCAAATATACGAAGATATAAGAAGATACATGAATATATAAATACATAAGTGAAATGTCATAAGATACGTATGATGCCGAGAAGGTCAGTAAAATCAAGTGAATTTCAAAAATTCAATAAAAATTCACAAAAAAGAGCAAATACCCCTTGTATTTTTGAATAATATGCACTATAATATATAACATATTAATTGAAATTTTTAGTCAAAATTAATATTATATGTGTCTAAGGAGGAAAACAGCATGGTTGAACTGATTGTAGGAAAGAAAGGCAAAGGCAAAACAAAAGTACTGTTAGATAAGGTAAATAGTGCAGTAAAAGAGGCAAATGGAAGTATTGTCTACTTAGACAAGAGCACAAAACATATGTATGAGCTTAATAATAAGGTACGTCTGATTGATGTATCAGGATTTCCTATTAAAAATGCAGATGAATTTGTTGGATTTATCTGTGGTATTCTTTCTCAGGATCACGATCTTGAGCAGATTTATCTTGACAGTTTCCTTAAAGTATCTAAATTGGAGGAAAAAGATATTACAGGTACTCTGGAACAGTTAGATGAAATTGGTAAACAGTTTAACGTTACTTTTGTGATTAGCGTATCTTTAGACAAAGAAGAAGTTCCTGAAGCATTCCATGATAAAGTTATTGTTGCTTTATAATAACAGATAAACAGGAAAATATTTTTTATTATAATTGATATTAAAAACTACATAGCACGAAAATAAAAGGATATCTGCCAGTATATTTTGGAATTAGCAGATATCCTTTTTAGTTGCATTTTCTGGTGACGTCTGTTATGATGAAAAGACCGGCAACGTGTCTCTGGCATACAGTAAGTATATTTCATAAATATCGAGAAAAAGGAGAGAAAAATGGAAGAATTATACAAATTAATAGAAGAAAAAATTAAAGCTTCCGGCTATCCAAGAGTGATTTCTGGTGAAGCGGTTTATGGAGATATCTGTGATCAGATTGAAGGAAAAGAAAATGGATCATATGTTTTGCTTTCTAAATTTGAAGATGATGTTATCTTTGAATATCACATTACCATTATGGATGACGAATTTAATCTTGGAGTGTTGACAATGCGTACTCCGGAAGGTGTATTTGAAACAGATTTTGATAAATAATAGAAATAGATATGAAAATGTAAATTTTTAAATGCATTTTCGTAGTTACAGGCGGAAAAATTCCGCCTGTTTTATTGTTTGTTTTTTGGAGGACAAGAAGTTCTGTAAAATGATAGCACTTAATCTTCACGTAAATGTACTGCAGTAGCCGCTTTACGACGTCTGGCGTCGTCCATCGCAGCATAATGCTTTTTGGTTGTATTTACGTCTCTATGCCCCAATACGTCAGCCACAAGATAAATGTCACCCGTTTCCTGGTATAAGGTGGTACCATAGGTGCTTCGGAGTTTATGAGGCGTAATTTTTTTTGTAGTTGTAATAGCTTTTGCATATTTTTTGACAAGGTTTTCAACAGCCTGAATACCGATTCTTTTTCTTTGAGTAGAATAGAAGAGAGCGTGTTCGTGTCCGGATATAGGAATGATATTTTCACGAACTTCAAGGTATTTTTTTAAAGCTTTTTCTACTTCATGACCAAAATATACAACCATTTCATTTCCACCTTTTCGGGTGACTTTGATTCCATTATTTTTAAAATCTACATCTTCTACATCAAGTCCTACACATTCAGACACACGAATTCCTGTACCAAGCAGGAGAGTAACGATTGCCAAATCACGTTCTTTCGTCTTTTCGTAATAAACACGTTTCTGACCGGTAAGTTCATCACCACAATGTTCAATGTAATCAAGCAACATAGCAACTTCATCGGCATCAAGACGTATAATACTTTTTTCGTGGGTTTTCGGAACATCCACAAGAACGGTTGGATTGGTTTGGATGAATTCATGTTTGTAGTAATATGCATAAAAACTTCTCAAAGCAGATATTTTTCTTTTGAGCCCACGTTCACCGTTTGTCTCTGTTTTATCCCCATTTTTGTAAACCTTTAGATATTCCTGATATTCCTCTATATCAACAGCCTTAAGCTGATCCAGAACGTCTACGGTGAAATCTTTCATAGAACAGTCTTTAAAAGCAGGATTTTCATCCAGTAAAAACTGAAAAAAAATACGGATATCATATGCATAGGAAATTCGCGTTTTGGTGGTAGTAAGCGGGTCCATAGCACGAAAATAATCTTTACAGAAATCTGGAAGGGTTTTTAAAACAGCACGAAGCTTCAGAATATTTGAGATATCAGTTTGTTCATGGTAGGTAACTTTTTTGTTATCATTATAATCTGTGTAATTATCCATTAGAAAACTCCTTTAATCTTTAATAATTAAATTAAGTATTTCAGCTGTGGCTTATTATAAATTGTATAGTGTTATACATCCCTGGGTATTGGAAAACACGTCTTTATTATTTGAGCGAAAAATAATAAAAGAATATAGATCATATATAAAATTAAAAATACAAATTAGTTAACAGTAATAGCATTATGTAAATACAAAACGTATAAAATATGCTAAAAAATTATAAACTATAGGAAATAAGCCAGTTGATAAATGAATTATACCATGAAAGTGGATTTTTAGCAATATCTATATGAAAAACTCGCGTTTGTCGTATAGATGTAAACGACATAAAACACTACTATTTTTTAATATTCATACGGTAATAAAGCAAAAAAGCCTGCGCATTTTTTGCGCAGGCTTTTTTGCTTTATATTAGCTCATTTAATTTTAGAATTACTGTTTTATAATAACAACTTATATACAATTTGCTATTATGCAATCCAATTCAGGAATTTCTTTTTTGACAGATATTAATTTTTCATTTTTAAGGAAACAATGTCTGGAATAAGCGGTTGTACAAATTTCATTTCTGGTTGTATTAAAGAATTCATAATTAAATTCAAGGGAAATTCCATTATATTTTTTAATACTGACACGAACCTGTATTTCATCGTCAAAAAAAACCTGCTTTTTGTATGCGACAGAAATTTCTACCACTGGAGAAATAACTCCCAGTTCTTCCACTTTTTTATAGCTGAATCCCATCTGACTCATATAGCCGATTCGGGCTTCTTCCATCCACTTTACATAATTGGAATGATGAATGATTCCCATCTGATCAGTCTCATGATATTGTGCTTTTCTGCAATAAGTATATGTTTTTAGTGATTCCATATGTTTCCCCTTTTCCATTATTAGGTTTAAAACCGGATTCATTAATGATTGATTATGAAGGCTTTTTTACATAGTTCAGAGGATCCTGATTTACGCCATTTACCATCACTCCAAAATGAAGATGCGGACCTGTGCTGTTTCCCGTACTTCCCACATATCCAATAATATCACCTTTTGATACTTTATCCCCGACACTCAGCTTTGGATTAAATTTGGACTGGTGCATATATTCTGTAATAAGTCCCTTATCATTATGATTTATCTTAGTATAATATCCTGCACCGCCTGAAGCAGAAGGCGATAACATAGCAACAATCGTTCCTGAGGCCGCAGCGTAAATAGGTGTACCCGTTGGAGCAGGAATATCAATTCCTTTATGGTTAGTGGAACCAATTCCGCCTGGTGACTGACGATATCCGAAATAGCTGCTGATATAAGAATAACCGGAGCTTAATGGCCATCTAAAAGAAACACCATTCTGATATCCAGGGATAAGAGCTCCATTTTCTCCGACATAATTATCGTCATCAATCCACTGACTTGTAGCCAGAACACCCGTAGAAGAATTGAGATAATACTTCTCTCCGTCTACCGAAATCCATCCGGTTTCTCGTTCACACGTCGACGGATTCATATAATATTTTTTACCACTTACGGTCAGCCAGCCTGAAGCAAGTACTCCATTTGACTCAGAATAGTAATAGGAACCATTTTTAGTAAACCATTTACTACAGGAAAGTTTTCCGTTGGATTCAAAATAATATCTTTTTCCTGAAGAAGCTTTCAGAATAATATCGTCGTAACGAATGCCATTTGTTTTTTTGAAGTAATATTTATGACCATTGATCGTTTGCCATCCTGTAAGTAATTTACAGTCTGATTCACGAAAATAACGGTAATAGGAATCTGGTTTATAAAAACCGTTGACTAACTTACCATTTGAACCGGCATAATAATAAGAACCATCCGTTTCTTTATACCACCCACTTGTGACAAGCTGACCTGTGTTTCGGTTAAAAGAATACCAAGATCCTTTAACTTTCAGGCGGCCTTTGGCCATCGTTCCATTTGCCTGAAGGTAATAAGTAGAGTTTCCATTTTTACGAAAACAGTTCTTATACATTTTTCCTTTTTCACTGAAACAATAATAAACATTATTGACTTTATGGAAACCAGCTCTTACTGCTCCATCATTCCAGAAATAGTATTTATTTCCAGCTGCTGTGGTAATCCAGCCAGTGTACATATATCCTTTTTTCACATCAAAGAAATAGGTCTTTCTATTGACTGTCTGCCACCCGGTAAGCATTTTTCCTTTGGAGTTAAAACAGTATTTTTTTCCACTGATTGTAAGAATTCCGGCCGTTGCTGCCCCTGTTTTTCCAAAATAATATTTATTTCCGGCAACACTCTGATACCATCCGGTAGCTTTTTTACCGTTTTTGTCATAATAATACCAGCTACCATTTTTCATTACAAAACCCGTTTGTTTCTTGGTGGTTGTTGCTGCTTTAACTGATACCGTAGAATATTGTGTAATTCCTCCACAAAAAATAAGTGACAGAATAAACAGGAAAACCGGTAAAATAAACTTTTTTTTCTTCATATTACTCTCCTGTCATATATAATCTGAAGCATAATCTCAAAATCATAAAATAGATTCATCGAGAATGATGGTAAAAGGACCGTCATTCTCAAGATCTGCGTGATTTACACGTTGAATCAATAATTTCATTTATTTTTCTACTGTGTATTTTTAAATTCAAGATATTTATTTTTCAAAAAATGCCACCCTCTTTTTATATATTTCCATATAACCTGCAAAATCTGTAAGATATATTTCCATATAAGCATAACAAACCTGGAAAATGGATTCCATATCTTCATAAAGAAATTATTCCGTTTTTCCTCAAGCTGTTCAGAGGATAATCTGTGAGGCTCTTCTTTGCGAAGTGGAATCGCCTCACCTGTTTCTGTATCCAGACAATCTATGTTTACGTAGGTTTCTTCTTCTACTGGCATTTTCCTGTCAACTAATGAGTGGTCAATCAGCCTCCATATCATAGCGTAAAGTACAGCAAAAACAGGAACTCCTGCGATCATACCAGGAATGCCAAAGAGTCCGCCGCCAATTAAGATGGCAACAATAACCATGAAACTGGAAAGTCCCGTGGATTCCCCGAGAATCTTTGGACCGAGAATATTTCCATCAAACTGTTGAAGAAGCAGAATGAAAATAGCAAAATATAAACCTTTGATAGGATCTACTACCAAAATCAGGAAAATACAAGGGATAGCTCCGATATAAGGTCCAAAAAACGGAATAACATTTGTCGCACCGATAATAACACTGACCAGAATTGGAAATGGCATATGCAAAAGTAACATTCCGATATAACACAAAACGCCAATGATGGCAGAATCCAGAAGCTTGCCGTATATGAAACCGCCAAAAGTTTTATGAGTGAAACGCATAGAATGAATAAGTGTATTTGCCCATTTGTGCGGCAGTACGGCATATACAAGCATTTTACTTTTGGCAACAAATTTTTCCTTATCTGCTAATACGTATAACGCAACGATTGCACCGATCAAAAAGTTCTTCATGAAAATTAGGATATCAAAAATACCTGCAGAAACATTTTTTAGCATATCCTGCATTTGTGGTAGAATGTTGGTGGTAAGATAATCCTGTAATTTTGTGGAATACTGATTGATCATGTCAATCATGTCAGAATTCATATTCCATCCATGCTCCACAAAGGAATTAAGCCATTTTTCAATAACTTTCACATAATATGGAAAGCTGTAAATAATGCTCATGATACTTCGGATCAACTGTGGAAGTACCATCATAATTAATGCATAAATAATGACCCAGAATAAAAACATAGAAAAAAGGACACATGCCCATCGAATGGCTCGTCTTCCCTTCTTCTGTAACTGGATATTGTGTTTTTTAAGCTGTGGATAGATCAATTTCTGTTCAAAAAGATTGATCAGTGGACTGAGAATATAGGCTAATATCACACCATAGATAATAGGTGCCATGATTCCCAAAAATGTTTTAATGCCCACAATAAGGGTCTTCATATGAAAGATGCCATAATAAAACAGCATACTGGCGGCAATTACCAGAAAAGCCGTCACACCCCAGTGTAAATAGCGGTTATCCCAACGAAACTTCATAACGTCCTCCTTTTTAACATGGTACGATTATAACATTTTTTTTAAGGAATGTCTCTTGATTTTATGAAAAATTAATATATAAAAAATATTTGTGATACTGAGGACGAAATAGTTACTGTTCACTCCGTTCGCAGTATCACAAAATAAACAATAACTCAAATATTTTAAACTACACATAAATGCTAATATAGCTCCTGGAATAAGTATACATAATGTGATTATGGTAAATGTGATATTAAAAAAAGAACAGCTTGCTCATTTAAAGAGATTCATTTAAAAATCTTCAATCAAAAATCTTTAGATGAGCTACTGTCCTTTTTATTATATAAGAGTTTTATTATTTTTTCATAGAATCAAAAATCTCAATTGCCTGAATGATTGCCTTAGCCGCACCGTCAATGCCAAGTTTACTACTGTCCACACAGAGATTATAGCTTGCAGCAGCGCCCCACTTTTTGTTTGTGTAGTAGTTATAATAACTGGAACGGCTCTTATCGGTCTTGTTGATCATATCTTTTGCTTCTTTTGCCGTTTTGTTGTGTTTCTGAGAAAGACGGCTGATTCGCCAGTCTGTATCTGCGTGTACAAAAACACTGAAGCAGTCTTTGTATTCTGCCAATGCATAGTCTGCACATCTTCCAACCATAACGCAAGGACCTTCTGAAGCCAGTTTCTTAATTGCGTCAAACTGTGCAAGAAATACTTTATGATTCATCGGCATATCAGTAAATCCTGAAGAGGAATATCCAAAGGAATATGTATCCATTACCAATGAATATAAAAAGCTGTTGGTAGGTTTCTCGTCATGATTCTCAAAAAGTTCCTTGCAGATACCACTTTCATTTGCAGCATGTTCAAGAAGCTCTTTATCATAGCATTTAATACCGAAATATTTGGCAACTTCCTGTCCTATCTGTCTTCCGCCACTGCCATATTCACGACCTATTGTAATAATTGAACTTGTACTGTTCATAATCTACACTCCCTTCTGTTATGGATTCAATAGAAATATTATACAATATTTTTGCAGAAATGCAAACTATTTTCGCAATTTTTCTAATAATTTAAGAAAGTATTCAGGTAAAGGAGCTGTAAATTCCATATATTTACCAGTGGATGGATGAACAAAGCCGAGAATCATTGCATGAAGTGTCTGTCCTTGTAAATGATAAGGATTTTTCCCTGAACCGTATACTTCGTCGCCAAGCAGGGGATGCCCGATACTTGTCATGTGTACTCGAATCTGGTGTGTTCTTCCTGTTTCCAGGCGGCATTCCACATAGGTGGCATTTTTAAAACGTTCTAACACTTTATAATGTGTAACAGCATCTTTTCCGTTCTTATAGTTAATAGACATTTTCTTTCGGTCAACCGGATGACGTCCGATCGGACCTTCAATAGTTCCTTCATCTTCTTTTAAAACACCTGCCACGATTGCACGATATCTACGCTTAATAGAGTGCTCTTTTAGTTGCCCTGCCAGGTCGCGGTGAGCATTATCATTTTTACATACAAGAAGTGCACCAGTGGTATCTTTATCGATTCTGTGGACAATTCCGGGACGCAGAACACCGTTAATGCCGGACAGATTATCTTTGCAATGAAACATAATTGCATTTACCAGTGTACCAGAAGTATGTCCGGCACTTGGATGAACGACCATTCCCTTTGGTTTATTTACAATAAGCACATCCTCATCTTCATAAAGAATATCCAGGGGAATATCTTCGGGAAGAATATCCGGTTCTTCCATATCCGGAACTTCCAGGGAAATATCGTCCTGATCCTGAACTTTATAGTTAGCCTTTACAGGAGAACCATTCACCATTATTTTCTGCTCTTTAAGCAGTTTCTGAATATAAGATCGTGATAATTTTTCATTTTTTTCAGAAAGATAGCGGTCAATCCGAATACCGGACTGACCGTCAGAAACGTGATAATTAAGAATTTCCATAGTATTATTCCTTTTTTATTCGTAAAAAATCATAATCTTCATTGTTTTTGTATTTAAAACATACCAATATGATAAGCAATACACCGCTGCATACAACGTAGATATCGGCCACGTTAAATACAGGAAAATCAATAAGTGAAAAATAAATAAAATCTACCACATAGTCTCTGAATACTCTGTCAATAAAATTTCCCAAAGCCCCAGAAACCATTATAAGAGAAGTTATAGTAAGAGGCAGATAATAGGTATTTCGTGGAATCCGAGCATATACATAGGAAAATACACCAAAAAATAAAAGACACAAAATCACAAATACTGGGATTTTACCTTCAAACAGACCAAATGCCATTCCACGATTTTCAAGATAATGTAGCTGAAGAATTCCGGGAATAAGATTTATATCAGGTCTACCTTTCAGATAAGTGAGAACCAGATACTTACTCCCCTGATCCAGAATTGTCAGCACAAAGATGGCAATACAGCCTAGAAGCCAATGCTTCCAGGCTGGTTTTGTTGAATTTATGCTCATACGAGAATCTCCCCGATTGCCTGAAGTAATTCGTCGTCTGTAACTGTTTTGTCAATAAAACTTTTACCAATTCCGTCCATAAGAATAAATTTGATATGTCCGGCTTCCATCTTCTTATCTTTCTTAGTTGCTGCGAGAATATCTTCGGCTTTCAGTAAATCGACGGAAAGAGGCAACTTATAAGAAGAACATCCATTTCGAATCTCTTCATATTCGTGTTCAGTCAGCAATCCTCTATTCATGGAAAGACAGGCGGCCGCAATCAGACCGATACCGACACACTGTCCATGAAGCAACTGAAAATCTTTGAGTTTCTCTACGGCATGACCAACTGTATGACCAAGATTTAGAAGAGCACGTTCGCCCTGCTCTTTGGGATCTCGTTCTACTACACCGGCCTTAATTTCACAACATCTGCGAATCATTTTAGAGAGCATACCTAAATCCAGTTCGCTGATTGTCTTTTGATTCTGGCATACAAAGCGGAAGAAATCGCCATCGCAAATCAGACCTGTCTTAAGAATCTCGCCCATACCACAGGTAAATTCACGTTCTGGAAGAGACTGTAAAGTACTCATATTCATATATACAAGACGTGGCTGATGGAACGCTCCTACCATATTTTTATACTGAAGAAAGTCGACTCCGGTTTTACCGCCTACACTACTATCGACCTGGGCAAGAAGGGTGGTAGGAACCTGAATAAAGTCAATTCCTCTTAAATAAGTTGCTGCACCAAAGCCAGTCAGATCACCTACAACTCCACCACCTAATGCAACCAGAAGACCTTTACGATCCATTTCGTTTTCAATCAGAGTTTTATATAATTCCTGTACAGTAGATAGGTTTTTATTCTTTTCACCGGCTTCAAATTCAAAAGAAAATACACTTGAAGAGATTTCTTGAAAAATTGTTTTGACGGAATCAAGATAAAGTGGTGCTACATGACTGTCTGTTACGATACAGATTTTTCGTCCATCCAGTCCTTCTTCTTTAAGTGCACGGGCAAGATTTTTAAAGTCATTTTCGAAATAAATAGGATAATGAAAATCTCCTTCTCGCTTCACAAGTAGTTTCTGTACTGCCATTTTCTCACTCTCCTTTGATAACTTAAATTGTATAAATATAAAGAATAACATCATCTGCCAATGTACCGACACTAATCTAAAAATGACTTGTTAAGTACACTACGGCATTGTTAAGTGTTATAAATAACTAATGAGTAATTATATATAACGTAAAATGCGGACACCGCATCTTCCCTTTTTGGTCTGGTGGGACATACCATCAAAAATAAAACGTCCCTTTCCTCGTACAGAGATGATATCACCCTCTTTGGGTTCATATCCATTGGAAGTAATCAGTTTTCCATTGACAAAAACCTGTCCTCCTTCGATATAAGATACCATACTGCTTCTGGAAGCTTTAAATGCAAGTGAAATCAATGAATCTAAACGTACAGAAGCACAGGTACCATTAATAGATTCCAATTTTGGGCAGGGAAGTTTATCAGGGTCGTCTACTTTTGTAATTAAAATATTTGTATGGCGGACACGGCACAGATTATCAAGAAAGAAGTCCGTCATTTTATTCTGGCAGAAAAACCAGGCAGCCTTTTCCTGAACAACAATATCACCAATCACACTTCGCTCTATTCCAAGATTAAGAAGTGCTCCGAGATAGTCACGATGTGTGAGAGACTCGGAAAATTTGATTGCTTTTGGCTCTATTTTAAGGCAGTCAATCGGATATTCCCATGTAAAAGCAAGAGCATCAGGATGAAATGCCACCATCTGACGCTCTGCATTTTCATAGCCTCCGAAAATTTCCATAACAATCTGGGGAAACTGACGTTTCAGGCTACTGACCATATTCTGCTCATTTAAATTAAGAAAATCCGAAAATGTAACGATATCTCTCTGATAGGAAAGATTAGCTAATTCCCGGATTCTCTTAAGAAAAAAATCGTCTTTTTCCATTCGGGGATTAGTAGCCTGCTCTTACTGACGGAGCAGATCCTCCCAGAATATTCTGAAGATCACCGGTGATATCTACATTGTACGGTCCAAGTACAAAGATATAGCTTGATACTTTCTGAAGGCTTCCGCCTAAAGAATAACATGCACCAGATGTGAAATCGATGATTCTCTGTGCCAGTTCAACATCAATTCCCTCCAGATTTAAAATTACTGTAGAATTATCTACTAATGTGTCTGCAATCTCACGTGTATCTTCCATAGAAGAAGGTTTAATAACACAGACTTCCATATTTGGACCCTGGTTTGATTTACGGCTGCTTCTCATTGGAGTAATCTTAGAAGATGCAGCAGGACGTGTCTGGCGTTCGGCGCGTTCCTGCTTAACCGTAACTTTTGACGGAGCCGGAGCTGTCTGTTTCGGAGCGGATGCCTGTTTTGGAGCTGCTTTTACTGATTTTTCCTCTATTTCATCAAAAGTGTCATCCTCATCGGCTTCTTTCTTCTTAGAGAACTTATCAAAGAATTTCTTCTTAGGTTTTTCATCAAAATCCTCATCAAGAAAATCTTCATCATTCTCTTCATCTAACAGATCATCATCTAAGAATCCATCATCATCGTAATCATCATTTAATTTGATGGCATCTAAAAATTTATCTAAAACGCCCATTTTATTCTCCAATCTTTTTTTAGTCTTCTTTTATTGAGTAATCTCTCTCGCCAAAAATACCCGTTCCCACGCGTACCATAGTGGCACCTTCCTCAACTGCGACCTGATAATCATTTGTCATTCCCATACTCAGGACGCTCATATTAACATTATTAATGTTTTTGGCCGCAATGTCAACACTTAATTTCTTTAATTTCTGAAAAACTTCTCTATTTTCTTCAGGATTTGCTACAAATGGAGCAATTGTCATGAGTCCCATCACTTTGATATGCTGATAAGAAGAAATTTCCTCCAGAAATGGTAATACCTCTTCGACAGTGAGGCCAAACTTGCTTTCCTCTTCCGCTACATTTACCTCGATTAAAACAGGCATACAGATTTCTTTTTTTGCAGCTTCTTTTTCAATGGTTTCTGCCAGACGGACAGAATCTACAGAATGAATCATGGATACCTTATCAATGATATATTTCACTTTATTTCTCTGTAAGTGTCCGATCATGTGCCACTGTACATCAGAAGGCATCTGATCATATTTATCCATAATTTCCTGAACTTTATTTTCTCCAAATACGCGGGCACCCGCATCATATGCTTCTTTGAGCATTTCTACAGGTTTTGTTTTGCTGACTGCAATAAGAGTTATCTCCTGAGGAGAACGCCCGGCAGTCTCACAGGCATTTTCGATATTTTTCTTTACAAGATTTAATTTATCAGCTAACATGTTAAGCCTCCTTAATTAATTAGTATAAAATGTCTTCTTCTTTTACTTTATCTGCATTTCTTACAACATGGTCATATCTTGCAAGACCATAGGAAGTGTTTTTTGAGACAATAGCATATTCTTCGTTTTGGTCAAGTATTTCAATACGGCGGAAAACAGCATATCCTTTATTGATACAGTAAACACCCTCTAAGGTGTCTGTTTCACCGATGATATATTTCTCTCCGGTATCCGGATCAATAAGCGCATCTCCTTCTTTAAATGAACTCTTGTCAATATAATAGATCATTGGCTGATCTTCTGATCCGTCGGTTGCCAGTTTGGAAACCGATGTATCTTCTACACTTGCATATATACTTACACTTTTAAATGTTCCGGAATCTTTGTTTCCAGATGCAAGCATAAATCCTGTTTCATTATTCTGGGTTGTTGCCATTCTGGATGGGACAACATAAAAATCTTTGGTCACAATAGAAGATAATGGTATCTTTAATCCAACTACTGTATTCGTTACAAGTTCAATATCAAGAAAGCGGTCAGAAGCATAACGGATAAGTCCCTTATTAAAATCAATCTGTCCATATTTCCCACCGTCTATCGTGATAATGGAAAAATCTCCGTTCTGTGTCATGTCATCTTTCAAGAATTTGACACGTATAGTTGAGCGGTCTTTCAGTTTCTCTGCCTGTTTATCACTTAGTGGAATCAAGAGGCTCCAGCGTTCATCTGTAATAATTGTGTAGACATCGTCTCCTGACTGAACAGAATCAGATGTCTTTAAATCTGTTTCATGATAAGAATTCTGATCGAAATCCTCAGCAGTCACAGTATCTATTGTTTTTCCTTCGTAATTATCTGTAGAATATAAAATAATTCCATCTGACTGTGACTGACATATCGACTCATTTCCGGCATATACATTGCTATTCGTGATGTTGTCTTCACTGCTGTCATCACTTCCGTCATATTCATCAGATGTAAGCGGAGCTGAAGAACTGTTTTCAGACTCAGCATATTGAAGAATGTTTCCCTTCAGTTCGTATTTGAAACTGTAAGTATTGTTAAATTTGCTGGAATTGAATCCCTTGGAAAAACTCATCATATCACTTCTGATCTTTAATAGTTCTTCTGTAGTAAGAGAAGCTGTGGCTGTGGATTTTTTTATACTGCTTAAACCATAAACAGCTCCGGAAGCATTGATTTTACTGCCCTCTCTCGCGTAATAGGTAATATATCCGGAAGAAGGTGCTGTACATACCGTTTCCTCACGAATAGCAAGTCCTGTATACGTTTCATTGCGGGACAGCGGTCCTGATGTTACCTGATAAGATTCAATGTGGGTAGTTGTAAAGTACAAGATAGCGCTGAATGACATATAAATAAATAAGATACCGAACATAATAGTACCAATATTCAGACCTGCAACCTTACGTAACCTGGCGAGAATTCCAGGCGTTTTTTCCTGCTTTTTATATTTATCAGACAATGAAATGTCTCCTTTGATCATGGAATCTATATAGAATGTAAATTATTTCTGTTACGGAAAGCAGTCGCCTTTCCATAATTTCCAAAATATTGTAACACTTTGTTAAGTTAAAAACAAGTTTATTCATAAAGAATTCACAGGAAAGTGCTTGCCATAGCTGTTACCAGAAACCACCAGGAACTGGGCGTGCGGTAATAACTTTAAAATAAGAACGTATTTTCAGAATATAAGTTTGCTTTTCGTAATGGAATATGATATTATAAATGTAACTCTTTTCACATCAATTATATAGAACTTACCGGAAAATGGTAAGGCTGAGAATAGATAAGAAATTTATTAAACCGGCAGGGAGGTATAAATTATGGCATATGGAAGAATAACAGAAAAGCAGCAGGAAATCCTTGACTATATTAAGAATGAGATTCTTAACAGAGGTTTTCCTCCTGCAGTGCGTGAAATTTGTGAGGCTGTAAATCTGAAATCAACTTCTTCTGTGCATTCACATCTGGAGGCACTTGAAAAAAATGGATATATTCGCAGAGATGCAACGAAGCCGCGCGCAATTGAAATTATTGATGATAACTTTAATCTGGTACGCAGAGAGGTTGTAAATGTGCCAATCGTTGGTACTGTTGCAGCAGGTCAGCCGCTTCTGGCAGTTGAGAATATCGAAGGGTATTTCCCAATTCCGGCGGAATTTATGCCGAATGAACAGAGCTTTATGCTTAAAGTAAAGGGCGAAAGTATGGTAAATGCCGGAATCTTTGACGGAGATCAGGTACTTGTAAGAAAACAGTCTACTGCTGAAGATGGAGATATTGTAGTTGCTCTGATCGAAGATGGAGCTACTGTTAAGACTTTTCATAAAGAAAAAGGTTACTATCGTCTTCAGCCGGAAAATGATGCAATGGATCCTATTATCGTGCAAGGGGAATTACAGATTCTCGGCAAGGTATTTGGCGTATTCCGTTTATATCAGTAATTGTGTTAGGAAATTGTCTGAGTTTTAGTTTGAGATGTGGTATAAAAATACATATATTTATCATTTATAAAAGCATGAGACAGATATAGTATAAAAATACATCTGTCTCATGCTTTTTTGCAATTGAGAAATTATATAAATTCCTAACACCGTTTTTATTTATTTTTCAAGAAATTCGTTAATGTCCAGGATTTTGCCATCTCTCCAGATTCTTTCGAGGTCATAGAAAAGACGGTTCTCTTCGTCAAATACGTGGACGATCATATCGCCGTAATCCATAAGAACCCAGCTGGAGTTTCTGGTTCCCTCAATCTGTTTTGCTTCAAATCCGGCTTTGCCAAGTGTTTCATCTACATTGTCAACCATAGCCTGAACCTGATTCTGGTTGGAAGCACTTGCAATTACAAAATAATCGGCAATTACAGATACTTCATGGATATCTATTACCTTAATATCTTTTCCTTTTTTCTCATCAAGTGCGTGGCAGGCAAGTTTTGCCATTTCAAGTTCTCTATTCATGGAAACATCCTCTCTTTCTATCTGCTTTTATAACTGTTCAATATCTTCATGATCAACAGACTATTGAATAGCTGCATATATCTTCTCTAATAAATATTTATATCAGTAATCTGTTCTCCCTGTTGTGCTGTCCCCTATATGTAAAACTCTGCTATTCGAGACAATTTATACTCAGGACTGTCTTTTCATATGTAGATCCCTGTAATACAAGAAGGCATCTTTCGTAGCATTATCAATATCTTTCGGATTTTCCTCCAGATAAGCCAATGTATCAGCCAAAATCTTATACATACATTCGTCAAGATCCTGAAAAGCCAGTTTACGTACAATTGCAAGATTAGGAGCTTTATCACGTTTTGGTTCAATATAATCAGCAATATAGACGATTTTTTCCAACAGTGTCATATCTGGCTTTCCGGTAGTATGCCAGGTGATGGCAGAAAGAATATTTTCATCTGTAACATCATATTTAGCCTTAGCTACGTAAGCTCCAAGCTTGGCATGAAGTAAAAAAGGATGTTCCTGTTCGAATTCAGATACCGAAATGTGATGCTGGCTGCACATTTTCAGCTTCTTTTTGTTCGGAATACATTTTGCACAGTCATGGAGCAGTCCGGCAGTCTGGGCTGTGATCAGATCACAGTCATGAACCATGGCAAGTGCTGCACATGTAAACATAACTCCCAGCGTATGTTCATAACGATCCTCATCCAGATATTTCGCTAATTTTTTCTGCATTTTTATAAAATCATACTCTGCCATTGGAAGATCATCCTTTCTTTTCGGCCAGACTGTAAATCTGGTTTTCTCTGATATATTCAATCACCGGATCAGGAATATAGTAACGCACACTTTTATCTTCGCTGATCCAGTTTCTGAGCATTTCGCTGGATACATCAAGGTTTGTGGTATTCAGTGTCAGAAATGTGCCATTATATTTAAGCGAAAGACGGCTCATTTCTGCTTCGAGCTCTGCGATTGTGGAATGATTTCTTACAGCAGTTACCAGAATACAGTTTCTGCAGATCCTTTCCGGTTCACGCCATGTATCAAAGTCATATAGGGAGTCTGCGCCGATTATAAAATAATAATCAGTATCCGGATTCTTCTCTTTTAGCATTTCCAGTGTATGATAAGTGTAAGTATAACCATTTTCATGCATTTCAGTCAGCGACAGTTCAAAATGAGGATTTCCGGCAATCGCTCTGCAGACCATTTCAACTCTTTCTTCATCTGTGGCACGTCCCTGACGGTTCCTCTTGTGAGGCGGATTTCCGGAAGGCATGAACAGTACCTTTTCCAGTTGAAACTGTTCGTATGCTTTCTCTCCCAGAATCAGATGCCCCATGTGGATGGGATCAAATGTACCGCCCATAATACCAATTCTGTGTTTGATGTCAGCCATAAAAAACTCCGTATTATTTTCTGGGTAATTCGATTTTTTTCTTTTCGTTTTTGCCTTCGCGGTATAAAATAATTTTCTTGCCGATAACCTGTACAATCTGGGAACGTGTACGTTCTGCCAGAACCTCAGCCATCTGGCGCGGATCTTCCAGACAGTTCTGGAGAACACTGATCTTAATTAATTCTCTGGCTGCAAGTGCTTCTTCTACAGCGGCAGTATTTTCAGGTGTAAGTCCACCTTTGCCAAGCTGGAGAATCGGATCCATGGTCATTGCAAGACCTTTTAAATAAGCTCTCTGTTTACTTGTCATATTTATCTTCCTCTTTGTCTTCTATCTGTTAACAATTATTTAAACGTAATTTTCTTTCAGTAAAGTTCTGGTTCAAAATCCATCGTGAAACAGAACCTTACCTATAGATAGTTACAATTGCATCTTATTTATAATAGTCGAAATCGAAACCATACATACGTACAGTATCACCCTCCTGGATACCTGCTTTTTCAAGCTCTTCCAGGATACCACCCTCTTTAAGAAATTTCTGGAAAAATGCAAAACCTTTCTCAGAGTCAAGGTTTGTATATCCGAGCATTTTCTCAATCTTCGGACCTTCGACTACGAAGATGGTCGGATCTTCAGGACTCTGTTCCACGGTATATGGAAGATTTTCACCCATAAGCATATCTTCCGGGAAGAACTCCTGCTCAAATACAATCGGTTCTTGTTTACAGTTGTCGAGAAGCTCTTTTACATGGAATAAGAGTTCTCTGACACCCTGTCCACTGACTGCGGAGATTGGATAAACCTGAATACCTTTCGGCTCAAATTCATCTTTTAGTTTATCAATCGGGCTCTCTTCGTCGTCTTCTGTATAGATACAGTCGATTTTATTTGCTGCGATTACCTGTGGTCTTGCAGCAAATTCCGGATTATAGGCTTCCAGTTCTTTATTAATCTTATAAATATCATCAATCGGGTCGCGTCCTTCTGTAGATGCGGCATCTACGATATGGATAATGACTCTGGTACGTTCGATATGACGAAGGAACTCGTGTCCAAGTCCTACGCCTTCAGAAGCACCCTCGATCAGTCCAGGAATATCAGCAATTACAAAACCACCATTTTCAGTATCGACAACACCAAGATTTGGGCTCAGGGTTGTAAAATGGTAGTTGGCAATCTTTGGCTGAGCATTGGTGACACGGGAAAGGAATGTGGACTTTCCGACATTCGGGAATCCAACCAGACCTACATCTGCGATTACTTTCAGCTCCAGGAGAACTTCCAGTTCCTGCGCAGGCTGTCCTGGCTGTGCATATTTCGGAACCTGCATGGTTGCAGTTGCATAATGCTGATTTCCTTTGCCGCCTCTTCCGCCTTTTAATACGATCTGGCGTTTGTTTTCGCCGGACATATCTGCAATTACCTTGCCGGATGCAGCATCCATGATTACTGTTCCTTCCGGAACTTTTAAGATGACATCTTTTCCATCGGCACCATGACAGCGTTTTTTGCCGCCTTCCTGTCCATCTTCTGCTTTATATTTTCTTCTGTGTCGGTAGTCGCCAAGGGTGTTCTGGCCTTCATCTACCTCAAATATCACGTCTCCTCCACGGCCGCCATCGCCACCGTCAGGTCCACCATTCGGAACATATAATTCCCTTCGGAAACTTACATGGCCGTCGCCGCCTTTACCGGAGCGGATAAAAATTTTCGCTCTGTCTGCAAACATATGACACACCTCTGTCCTTTTTATATTTAATTTAAAAGAAAGGCTCCAAACCCTGTCAGATTTGAAGCCTTCCGCTTAACCAGATTATTCTGCTTCTACTGGAACGATAGAAACCTGTTTCTTATCGCGTCCTTTTCTGGTAAATCTTACTACACCATCTTTCAGTGCAAATAAAGTATAATCTTTACCGCAACCTACGTTTTCACCAGCATGGATCTTAGTTCCGCGCTGTCTGTAAAGAATATTTCCAGCTTTAACAAACTGTCCGTCTGCTCTCTTCGCACCTAATCTCTTGGATTCGGAATCACGACCGTTCTTTGTAGAACCAACTCCTTTTTTATGTGCGAATAACTGAAGGTTCATTTTCATCATGTTGTTACACCTCCTTGACTTTTACTGTCAAATATCGATTGTTATAACTATGTTCAATTTCTGTTAATCCGAGAATCAGCGAATCCATGAGAAGTTTTCCCTTCTCAGAAACCGGAGTCGTGAAATGAAAAGATACATAACCATCATCTTCCCGTACCTCAAACTGATCGTCTGTAAACGCCTCAAGAGAATTCACAGTATTGATCACCAGTACGGAAACAGCAGCACAAACAATATCTTGTCCTTCTTCTGCATATCCGGCATGACCTTTTGAAACAAATTCCAGATAATTTCCATTTCTCTTCTTAACTGTAATTGTAATCATAATGACACCAGATTAACCGTTAATCTTTTCGATTTTTACTTTAGTGTACTGCTGTCTGTGACCGTTTTTCTTGTGATATCCAGTTTTTCTCTTGTATTTGTAAACGATAACTTTCTTTGCTTTACCGTTCTCAACTACAGTAGCGGTAACATTGGCATCTTTTACATCTTCACCAGCTTTTAAACCGTCATTGCTTACTGCAATAACATTGTCAAAAGTAACAGTTTCACCAGCTTCAACACCGAGTTTCTCAACTCTGATTACGTCGCCTTCAGCAACTTTGTACTGTTTACCACCTGTTGCAATAATTGCGTACATCTGTGGCACCTCCTATAATCTTTACTCGCCAGATATGGTGACCTTTCGGCGCTTGTACCTCTCTGTGCGGCATCTCATTTATAATAGCGGACAAAATTCGATTTGTCAATAAGTTTTTCTTGAAATTTTTAAATATTTTTTAGCAGCTATAATTGTTACTGTTCACACGCCGCTATTCCGCGAAGTGTTTTGGCATGAGAATGCCAAAATCCCGAGACATACCGCGCGAATTTATGCGAATAGCATAAATTCTGTGCATCGCGAAGCGTGTTACTGGGCACGGAGTGAACAGTAATCTATAATTCCCTGATATCTTCAATTACAGGCTTGCGAACTTTCTTTCTGGTGAGTTCCAGAATATGCAGTGGAGTGATATCTACTGCTTTTGACTTTACCGGGTCCTTGCGAAGATATTTCTGCAATACATGGAAAAGTTCATCCTGATGGTCAGGATTCTCCATATTAATAAAGTCAATCAGGATAATCCCCGACAAATTTCTAAGGCGCAGCTGTCGGGCAATCTCTTTTGCAGCTTCCAGATTAATCTTACGATAGGTTTCCTGCATTTTCTTTTTGCCGGTAAATTTGCCGCTGTTTACATCAATAGATACAAATGCTTCTGTCTGTTGGATTACCAGAAAACCGCCACTGTTCAGCCAGACTTTTTCGTGCTGAATTTCTTCCAGCACAGTTTCCAGACGGTGAAGTTTATAAAGCGGCAGAAGTTTATCTTCATAAAAGCGCAGTTTATCTTTTTCTTCCGGGCTGTTGTTTTCAAGATAATCAGAAATCTGCTGAGAGATTTCCGGAATATCCGTTACGATTTCTTCAAGATTTCGGCTGTTGGCATCCCGGACTGCAGAGATATAAAAAGGCGTAGTCCGATATACACAGCTGAAGCAGCTACGTGATCTGCCATCTACAGCAGCTTTCTGGTACAGACCTTTCAGATACTCCAGTTCTTTTTGAATTTCCTCTTTTGAGGCATCTGCGGCATTTGTGCGGACAATGATTCCAAACGCTTTATCCGGGCGGTTGATTTCTTCTTCCATCCATTTACTAAGACGACTTCTGTCTTCGTTAGAAAGTTTGGAAGATAATCCGAACTTCTTATCTCCTGTTGTAAGAACAAGATATTTTCCGGTAAAATTCAGATTGGTGGTTACTGCTGGAAGCTTGCCTTTCATTGCATCGCGATTGATCTGTACCAGAATTTCGTCTCCGGATTTTAACGGGCGATTTCCCTTTCTTACAGAAGTGTAGATCGCATTTTGCGCATCAGAAAGCTGAAGATAACATTTCTCATTGGCTGAGATCTGTACAAAAGCGGCCCCGATATTGGCAGCGACATTCTCAATCTGTCCGACATAAATATTGCCGAGAGAAGATTTCCTGTCAACCGGTTCGAAACGCAGTTCCATGATTCTTCCGTCTTTTTCGTATGCACATACATAACAGGAAACCTGTCGGATTTCCATTTGTGTAATGATCAGTTTACTCAACTTCTTCACCTAATGCTTCCAGAGTTACAAATTTATGTTCTTCTTCATTGCCTTTGTCTGCGTATACTTCCAGACGTTTGATCGTATAAGCAAATTCCGGAAGTTCAACACCAAGCCAGGAAAAGAAAGTATCTGTTACAAGCTCTGGTTTTGTATAATTGGCACTTGCGGAAGCAAGCATCATGAAAATCTTATCGCCCTGAAGTTCCATTTTATAGATAAAAGGGCGGATATCGATTTCTTTTTCGCTTCGCTTCGTCTTTTTCATTACTTTAATCTCCGGCTGTGCAAGGAAATCATTGATTTTATCTCTCCAGGAGATTTCCGGTTCTTTTCCAGGACGGAATTCTACGTAATAATCGGCTGCTGCCACCAGAGACATTGCCTTACCTGCCTTTCCGTCTTCTACCTGACGAGTACTGATCACACGAACACCCTCAACCATTACTTCATCCAGACGTCTGGTAATCTCTGAGGTAGGAATTGTTTCTACAAGTTCCAGGTCAAAATATTCTCCCAGACTCTCAGTGCCGACACCAAGTGGTGCTGCAAAAGACATAATCATATGCGGGCTGTATCCGCCGGAAAAAGCTACCGGAAGATTTGCCCTGCGGATTGCTTTCTGGAAATAACGCATCGTATCCAGATGTCCAATAAATTTAACCGGACCCTCTTTGCTGAATTTAATTCTTACCTTCATAACATACACCTCCGCCATAACGCATAGCACCGCAGCCGGAACATTTCTGTCGGCAGTTTGGTGTTACGGTTTCATTCTTTGCCTGCTCCCATTCGTGGATCAGGAACTTCTTAGTCACACCTGCATCAATAAAATCCCATGGCAGGATTTCGCCTGTAGAACGTTCACGGAGTGTGTAGAAATCAATATCTGTATCAGTTTCCGCAAAAGATTCTTTCCAGATATTATAGTCAAAACTCTCTGACCAAGCATCATAGATTGCACCTTTTTCATATGCTTTCAGGATAACCTGTGCGCAACGGCGGTCACCTCTGGCAAGGAATCCCTCCAGGATTGTCACATCCGGTTCATGCCAGTTGTATCGGATACTTTTCTGATTTACCTGTGCGCGGATCTCACTCTTAACTACTTTCGCCTTTTCTACAAAATCTTCTTCTCTATACATACCGGCCCACTGGAATGGAGTAAATGGTTTCGGAACAAAGAAAGAGGTACTTACGTTAATCTGAACTTTACCGTTACGTTTTTCTTTCGGAACTTCTTCATAATAAGTTTCTGCGATTTTCTGGGCAAGATGGGCGATACCTTTCATATCATCTTCCGTCTCTGTCGGAAGACCAAGCATAAAGTAAAGTTTTACCTGATTCCATCCGCCCTTGAAAGCCTCTCCTGCACCATGAAGGATATCCTCTTCAGTAAGGCCTTTGTTTATAACATTACGCAGACGTTGGGAACCGGCTTCCGGAGCAAAGGTAAGGCTGCTTTTCTTTACATCCTGTACTTTACTCATAACATCCAGGGCAAACGCATCAATACGCAAGGATGGAAGGGAAATGTTTACGGCATTTCCATGGAACTCTTCGATTAAAAAATTTACCAGTTCTTTCAGTTCAGAATAGTCACTGGAACTTAAAGAGCTTAAAGAAATTTCTTCATGTCCGGTATTCTGAAGCATTTCTCTTGCACTTGCCTTCAGGGTCTCCACATCACGCTCTCTGGTAGGACGATAAATCATACCTGCCTGACAGAAGCGGCATCCGCGGATACATCCACGCTGAATCTCCAGGGTAACACGATCCTGGGTTGCTTTGATAAAAGGAACAACAGGCGCTTTGATTTCACGATATTCTTTAGTAATGTCTGTAATCAGCTGTTTACAGACTTTTTCCGGTACACCCTCTCTGGCAGGAGTAAAGGAAGCAATGGTTCCGTCTTCCTTGTAAGTTACATTATATAAAGATGGAACATAGATTCCCGGAATCTGAGAAGCTGCGAAAAGAAAATCTTTTCTGGAGCCGCCTGCTGCCTTATTTGCCTTATAAGCGTCAAACAAAGCATCATAGACAGTTTCGCCTTCGCCGATATAGAACATATCAAAAAATTCGGCAATCGGTTCAGGGTTATATGCGCATGCACCGCCGCCGATTACAATAGGATCATCTTCCTCACGGCCTTTTGCAAGGAGTGAAACATGACTCAGGTCTAATACCTGAAGGACGTTGGTATAGCACATTTCATATCCAAGAGTGATTCCAAGGAAGTCAAAATTCTTTACCGGTTCCTGAGATTCCAGTGCAAAAAGCGGAACCTCTTTCTCACGCATGATCTTATCCAGATCCAGCCACGGAGAAAATACACGCTCCGCCCAGACATCCTCACGTTCGTTAAACATATTATAGAGAATCATCATGCCAAGATTGGACATGCCAATCTCATAGACATCAGGGAAGCACATTGCAAAACGAATGTCTACTTTATTTTTATCTTTCATTACAGAGTTGACCTCGCCGCCGATATAGCGGGCTGCTTTATCAACTTTCATTAAAATTTCATCATTTAATGCTAGTTTTCTCATTGTTTTCCTTTCATGATTTGTTACTGTCCAGCATGGGAAAACTTTTCCAGATGATATTGGACAGCATTTTTTCTAAATAAACGGGAAAATAATACATATTTTCAAACCGTTTTTAAGGCAAAAACGATATTGGGGCATTTGCGTTCCAATTATGGTCTATGCCGTTAATCAATCTATTATAATACAGGTTATTTGGGAAATTCAAGAGAAATTGTATGCTTTTTCCGAAAGTGAAAAATAAACATTAAAAAATAAAGAAAGATACCGGTTTTGCAAATGAGGTTTTGCTGATAATCCAGCGGAATATATCATTACAATCCGGTATCTTTTTTATATATGTATCATAAAACTTGCTTCAAACTGGTTTCCTGCTGCTTCAAATCGACTGGTCCCATTATATTTTTCGCAGATCTGCTGCATAGAGCGGATACCGATTCCTGTCTCATCTTTTCGCTTACGGGAAAGGATTTTTACTTGATTTGATTAAATTGGCTTTGGCGGATACATATCTGTACCGTTTCTAAGTTCAGATGCTGCTACCAGATATGCATTTCTCCATGCACCGGATTCTGCCTGATAGCCAAGCTGTTCTAGTGCATGCGCAATTCTCTTCTTCATATTGGACCTCCTTAGTATTATCTTTTGATTTGATATTACTGTTAATTATGCGTTCTATAATAATTTAACTGTTTTCAGCCTATCATAAGAATGCCCAATATTATAATGCAGGGAATGAACTGCAAGTATCTGGAATGAAATGTATTAACTGATAATTCGTAACTATTCAGCAGTTTGCTATCTCACAAGGTGTTTTGGCATGAATATGCTAAAATCCTTAAGAATACAAGGTAAAATGGATACCAGGATTTGTAGTAGATTTCTGTTTGTTATTTCTGGACTTCACTTTCTGGGTTCCAGGAATTTTCATCCAGTTTTTTAATCATTTCTTCAAGATTAACGGTATATGCCACTGTTACATCACTATCTTTTTTGATGATAAATTCAGATAAACCATATTCTTGTCCATTAATAGCCCAGTCATATGTATATCCCAGTCGTGTCCATGGATATTTGCCATCAAAATAGCTGGAAATAATGTTTGCGTCAAACCATGCTCATCATAAACGGCATAAGGTTCTCCTTTATCCAGGCTTACCACAGGGAGAATTGTACGAAACGATTCTCCCTGTATTTGATAAAAACATTATTTATCTGTTCAGATTATTCAACAACTGCAATAGCTTCTACTTCGCACAGAACATTCTTTGGAAGCTGTTTAACAGCAACGCAGGAACGCGCTGGTTTGCTTGTGAAGTATTTCTCATAGACTGCGTTAAATGCAGCAAAATCTGCCATTTCAGCAAGGAAGCAGGTTGTTTTAACGACATTGTCAAAGCCAAGTCCGGCTGCTTCAAGGATTGCACCTACATTTCTGCAGGACTGCTCTGCCTGAGTTTCAATTGTATCTCCTGCAACTTCACCTGTTGCTGGGTCTACCGGAATCTGGCCGGAAGCAAATACAAAGTTTCCTGTCATTTTTGCCTGAGAATATGGTCCGATTGCTGCTGGTGCATTTTTAGTTTCAAGTGTTTTCATGAGTGATTCCTCCCGTACGATTTTGTGTTATTGATTTATCAATAATTATAGCCCTATATTAGCATCAAAAAAATATTTAGTCAATGGCAAAAAAAATAATCGCTATAATAATTACCTGATAAAATTTGGGGCTCTCTTAGCGCACTATAGGAACATTACGGAGTGATTTTTTATGATATAACAAGCAAAGCCATTGTTTCATCATTTTATGATAAACAATGACTTTGCTGTAAATAGTGATCTATTTTTGCGTCCCATCATAAAATCCGCAGCCATGTTTCCCATGTTCTTTTACTTCATAAAGAGCCTTATCTGCATCTTTGAAGATCGTGTCCGGCAATTTTTTTCAGAATCTGATACATCGGAAGTGATTTCTGTTCTTGCGTCCTGATATTTATTATCGCAGACAATTCAGTGGTTGCGCGCAGTACGCGGAATTCCCTTGTTTAACAAGTTGACTGGTTAAATCTTAATGAAAACTCTTCATCCAGTTTACCAGGGAATCATGCCAGATATTGTCATATACCGTTTTCTTCATCTGATCGGTAACAGGACCGTTCTTTGCCATTTTGGCGAGGATGGAAAGCTGTAATTCTTCTACTGTCATGTCTTCCGGGGTTTTGTTTGAATCTACAGTTATTGTTTTGGATGCTGTATCCGGAGTTTCGTCTGTTTTATCAGTTTCTTCTGATGGTGTTTTGTTTGCATTTACACCTACAGATGCCTCACTCGCGGCAACAGTTTCCTGTGTGGCAAGATCTGACGTATTTTCCTTAGTTGCTGCTTCTTTAATTGCTGCATCTTCAGTTTCGGCTGTCTCAATAGACGCAGAATTTTCAGCATCAGATGTTGCCTGAGCATCTGTTGTGTGAGCTGCCATATTTTCGGCGGTTTCTTCTTTAGTAGCTGTCACGTTTTCGATTTTTATCTGCGTATCTTCTGACATCATGCCTGCCGGAACCCAGATTTCACCGCTGTTTGCAGCTACTGTCACATTGATTCGTCCACCTTCAACAGATACTTTCTGTCCGGTAAGGGCTCCGACATATTCAGCGCAATTTCCAGCCGGAAGGTTCATTCCTGCTGCATTGTCATCGTTGTTTACGGTAACGATCACGCGGACTCCGTCAAGATCACGGGCAAATGCAAACTGGCGGTTAGTAAGCTGGAGTTCGGCATAGCTTCCATAGCTTAATGCAGGGGTATGCTGTCTTACCTTTCCAAGTGCTGCAATCAAGGCTGTATTTGGATTTGTTGTTGTGGCATCTGCATAGTCTTTCAGATTTAATGCAGGTCTGAGGCTGTCATCGGAGAATTTCTCTTTCTTTCCTTCAATACCAAATTCAGAACCATAATAAATACTTGGGATTCCCGGAAGTGTATAAAGTAATACATGAACCGGAGCAAAGTGCGCTTTATTTGACAGTTTGGTATAGATACGTTCTACATCATGGTTGTCCACAAAGTTGTAGAGATCCAGATTCCCCATGTTCAGGAGATATTTTACCGTGTGGGCGATTTCGAAATAGTTATGGTCATTGTGACCACTGTAGAGTGCCTTGTGAAGTGCATAGTTGGTTACGCTATGAAGGGTTTCTCCGTTTACCCAGCGGCTGTAATCACCATGGATAACCTCACCCATAAGCCAGAAGTCTTCTTTTACTTCTGCTGCTGTACGGCGAAGGGCACGCATGAAATCAAAATCAAGGACATCTGCTGCATCCAGACGGATTCCGTCTACATCAAATTCGGATACCCAGAAACGAATTACGTCACAGATATAATTCTGGACTTCCGGATTTCTCTGGTTTAATTTTACCAGGAGGTTGTATCCGCCCCAGTTTTCATATGAAAATCCGTCATTATATTCATTATTTCCACCGAAGTTTATATTGCAGTACCAGTTAAGGTATCTGGAATGTTCACGATTCTGCTGAATGTCTTTGAATGCAAAGAAGTCACGACCTGTATGATTAAATACACCGTCAAAGATAACCTTAATTCCTTTTTCGTGACAGACTGCTACGAAATTTTTGAGATCTTCGTTAGTACCCAGACGGGAATCAAGCTTCTTATAATCGGTGGTTTCATATCCATGACCGACACTTTCAAATAAAGGTCCGATGTATAATGCAGTACATCCGATTTCTTTGATATGATCGATCCATGGGAGTAATGTGTTCAGACGGGAGACTGGCGCACTGTAATCATTAGTTTTTGGTGCTCCGGTTAAGCCCAGTGGATAAATGTGATAGAATATTGCCTCGTTATACCAGCTCATAAATGCCACCTCTGTTTTAGTTATAGTTTGAAAATATATACATATCTTTTATATAATAGCAGATTTCGAGGATAGAATCCAGTTTTTTTCAATATTTTTGTTTTTGAAATCACCGCGTCAATGTATTGATGTGAAAATAACTGCTGTATTATACCGGAATTGATATAATACAGCAGTCGTTTTTTGAGCAATGTTATGTATTATCCCTGAAAAGGAGCAGCCCTTTCTAGTGCTTCTGCCGGTGAAATTACTTTTTCGGTGACGATTTCGCAAGATGCGATTGTATAAATTACGGAATTGTCACTTTTTCTGGAAAAAATCATACAACTGAAAGTGGACTTTAAGTCAATACCGGAATGGAAATTCTTGTGATATAATCTCTCTCTTCTACTGTTAATTCATCCCATACTGCTTCTTTGTAGCAAAAGTGCATATTTTCTGGAAGGACTTGACCGTATCGACTTAAAACATAATGTACCACAGGGAACTTATTTTGTATTGATCGACATTCAGGAATTTCTTGAACAACTGTGCGATCGCTCACTCTGTTTACTATGCACTGGTACTTCTTCCGGGATTTGAAGAGCATTATCTTCATGGAAACGTTGTTGCCTATGGGGTTCTGGTTCAGCTTCTTGTGGATCATAACAGAGAAGAGGCTTTGAAGTTAAAGGCGTTTCTGCAGACACTGGATATTCCGACAACTTTACGGGAAATGGAAGTTACGGAAGATATGATTATTTCTGTAAACCAGACTGGATTCGTAAGAATACAGACTGTGGAATCATGGAGTTTATGGGTGTTTTGTTAAAACCGATCGTACGTCCGTTATTCCACGTACCGGGAAGGACTTCTATCGACCTGATTGCATCATGGTTTGGTGCTTCCAATGCTGCTGTTATCCTTACTCGTGAGCAGTAATGAAAGGATTCTATACAAAAAGGGAAGCCGGATATATTATGACTAACTTCTCTCTCATATCCATTCCATTCTGTCTGATGGTTGCAGATACGATTGGAATTTCCAATCTGTTCCTGGCATTTTATCTGTGCATCTGCGTAGTTGGTATTATTCTTGCAGTGATCATTGCGAGAATCCCTCCGATCCGCACAGTACCGAATACCTATCGCGAAAATATCGGAAAACAGATTAATGAAGATACTCCACAGGAAAAAGGAACTCTGAATTATGCTTTGGAATTAAGCTGTAAACGTGCAGAAAATTTCCACCTTAAAAATGTACTTGCCAGCGGATTGGAAGTTGTTATGGGTATGTTTTTTGATCTGATTCCGATCGTTGTTGCGTGGGGTACGATTGCGCTTGTAATTGCGGTTTATACACCTGTATTCCAGTGGATTTTCTATCCGATGGGATTATATCTGAAGCTGTTTGACGTAAAAGAAGCTTTTGCAGTTGCACCGGCTACGCTGGTAGGATTTACAGATATGTTCATTCCTGCACTTCTGATTACAGGTGTACAGTCTGTGAAAACTAAATTTGTGATCGGTGTCCTTTCACTGGTACAGATTATTTACCTGACAGAAGTTGGAACTATTATTATTAAAAGTGAAATTCCACTTAACTTCTGGAAGCTGCTTATCCTCTTCCTTGAGCGAACTTTGATAGCGATTCCGCTGATCGTGTTATTTGCAAATATTGTGATGTAAACAAGTTACTGTTCACACACCACTATCCCGCGAGGTGTTTTGGCTACGTTACTGTGCACATGGTTAAAATTTACTCTACAAAAAAACATATTTAAGGTATATAATCAGATCAGGAATCATGTTATGGTATTAAGTTTTTTACAAGGAGATATATTTTTATGAGACATATAGATGAAATTCAGATTGCCGGAACTGCTGTTCTGCTTTGTGGTGCGATGTTTGCAATTTCTGTTGTCGCTCCTACCGGAAATACCGTATCAAAAGCGGTTACAAACTTTATAGAAGCACCGGAAACAGCAGCAGAGGCTCAGGCGCAGGCAGAAGAACAGGCTGAGGAGAATGGATTTCCCATTTATACGCAGGAAAGCAATTATGATGATAATTCAGATGATGGCAGCAGCTATGACGATTCTTATTATAATGATTCTTCCTATAATGATAATACTTATGATGATCAACAGGATAATTCTGATCAGGAATATGATAATACTGATAATGAGGATGGATCTTCTGATACTGGGAATGATGATCAGACATCTGGTGATGAATCAGGGGATGACTCTTCAGACCAGATTGATTATCCAATCGATGATACAACGGGTGATAATATTGACGGCAGTCTGGATGATACAGAGGAAGATAATTATGACAATGCTGAGCAGATAACTTATTAAATTAATCTGATACAGGAACATAAGACCAGATTCTATATAAAGAGATTTGCTGATCGTATAAAGATAATTTCTATGATATATAATAAAGACTTCATTACTGACATTTATAAGTTAGTAACTGAAGTCTTTATTTGTTTAAGGGACTACTACAGCGAATGTTAAGTAACTGCTATATTGACTTGTCTGATTTTTCATCTGCGTCAATATAGCAGTTACTTAATTTTCGCTGTACTACTCCGTAATATTTTAGAATATAAAAACTCTTCAGGCAGGTTTGATCAGAATGTTTTCTGCAACAATTGTTCAAATGATTCCTGATTCATAGGCTTATAGTAGTAATACCCCTGAAGCTCATCACATCCCTCTCCTACAAGGAAATCTACCATTTCTTTTGTTTCCACACCTTCACAAACAATAAATTTCTTGGTCCGTTTTAACAGATGAAAAATTTCCTGAAGGACGATCTTTCCATTTTCGGACAGATCATCTGAAAGAAAACGCTTGTCTATTTTAACTTCGTCAAACAGGATATCTTTTAAAGTATTCAGTGAGGAATAGCCTGAACCGAAATCATCCATGGATATCCGTATATTTTTGTCGTGAAAGAAACGGATCATGGCATTTACGGATTCAATGTTATGAATAAAAGTAGATTCCAGATAATGGCGCTGCTTTTCCTGCCCGCAGACTTTGCTTATCCGGTATTTCTTATTAAAATCTGCTAAGTTTAATGGCATAATTGTTCCTTCCATTTCTTATCTATATGCTACTGTTAGATTTGACTAACAAAGTATACCATGATTTATAACGAAAAGAAGTCTTTTTTTGATTATTGAGAAATTTTATCTTGTATAATTAAGCTTTATTTCAGATTACCTATCGTAATAGAATTTTGGCTTGTATTTACAGGAGTTTAGTGCATATATGCAAAAACCTCTTGCGAAATAATGGTGCGAACAGTATTTTTTATACTTGATTTTTATAAAAATGTAATGCATTTTGTCTTTTATATTTCGTCTAAAAATGGTATAGTTAATACACTGGTGACAGTGAATACTTAATCGAAACAAGTAAGCCTCCTACTTTAATTGCGATGAGCAATAAGCAGTGGGTAGAAACTTGTTTTCGCATATAATACTGAGCTGTCACCTGAAATGAAATATATTGAGGTGTGTTTAATTTATGTCTGAATTTTCCGATTTACTTAGTTCCTATATTGATGAAAAGGAAATCAAAGTTTACTCTCTTCTGGAATATTGTAACCTTGACCGTTCTACCATGTATAAGATTATAAACGGAAAACGAAATCCGACTTCCATGGAAGTATTCCAGAGAATTGCAGAATTTCTTCATCTTACTCCCGTAGAATATCGTAAATTTAAGGAGGCTTATCTGATCTCCAAACTGGGAAAAGATCTTTATTATAAGCGAAAATACACAGAAAAATATCTCATGAACTTCCCCAGAAATTTCTCCGGAGAACCGGTTCTGTTTCTGGACGATCTGAAGAAGATAAAGGATGAGAATGATTATAAAACAGATACAGATATTCAGACTCCGGTAAATACGTCTGATTGCACAGTAGTCTCTACTCATCTGGAGTTAAACCATCTGCTGCACTATATGATTTCTTCGGAAACACAGAAGCCTTCCGGCAAAATTGCGCTTTTATTGCAGCCGGATTATGGTTTTCTGTTAAATATGCTTTCCAGTTTGAAACCTGCCGGACATCTGAAAATTGAACATACATTTTGTATGAGTAAAACAAACCAGATGACAGAGAATCATGAGATTTATAATCTGATGTATTTAAATAAAATACTTCCGTTATATTTTTCAAGTATGGACTATCATCCGTATTATTTCTATGAGGATATTTTTGCACATTATTACAGCATGAATGGTCTCTCCTGTATGATTTTGTCATCAGAATATGTAATTACCTGTAATTCTGATTATACAAGAGGGATTTTTTACAGGGATTCTGCGGTGGTTTCCATGCTCTGGAGTCTGTATGATTCTTATCAGGATAAATGTCAGCCGCTATTTCTGACCACGGAATATCTGTCAATGGATGGAAATGATTTTGAAAGTCCTGTGTATACAGAAACGCCAAGCTATGTATTGCAGCCGGAGGCCTGTATGGTTCCATTTATTGACAGGCAGCTTCTCAGCCAGGCAATCATACCGGAATTTCCTGACAGGGATAATGCTATTAAAAAGATGACGGCCCTACTCCAGGTGAATCAGTCAAAAATGGAAAATGGTCTGGCAAATGTCTATTTTACGAAAAGAGGTCTTGCTGACTTTGCTGAAAAAGGCCGGATAAAAGAAATACCGGATAATTTTTACAGGCCGCTTACTGTATCGGAAAGAATCCGCTTATTATGCCGTATTCTTCCATGCTGCAAAAATGGCAATTACCGTCTGCTTAAGAAGCCGTTGAATCAGCTTTCTGATAATCTGCATTTGTGCGTAAACAGTACCTTTGGATATATGTTATTTAACAATATTCATAACCGGACGACCTGTCTGATCATCAATGAGTCCAGTATTCTGACTACTTTTATGGATTATCTCTCCAGCCTGGATGACAGTGGGCTCTACAGTGGGAAAGAGACAGCGGAATTTGTACAAACACTGATTGATGAATTGAAGAACCAGAAGAAAGAACGATAGGAACGGAAAAATTTAACCGAATCAAGC
The DNA here is from genome assembly GCF_052064435.1 of Blautia sp. HCP3S3_B11. Taxonomy (NCBI): domain Bacteria; kingdom Bacillati; phylum Bacillota; class Clostridia; order Lachnospirales; family Lachnospiraceae; genus Blautia; species Blautia sp. HCP3S3_B11. The sequence continues at coordinate 80,015 of NZ_JBQHVP010000002.1, read as the reverse complement.
AATCTGCTTCCGCTATTTGCTCATAACTGAATAACTGCTTCGCAGTTTATCAGGAGGGGCTTGTACCCCTCCTGATACAAGGATGCTGGTTTCGATGTAATTCAGCAGGAAAATCTGTGTGCTTTCCTGAGTTTTTCCGTACATTTTTCTGTTAGTCTTTTTGAATGAGTGACTTTATAAATAACTGTTCAGTAAATGTTATTCTGTAAGTAATGTACAGACTGTAATTTCTGTGAGATAAGCTGCTGAACTGTTATACTTTCTGGTTTTATTGTAGCGAATAGCATAAATTCTGTGCATCGCGAAGCGTGTTACTGAGAACGCAGTGAACAGTAACATAAAAGGATGTCGTTATAACCTTTTTTATCTGTGGAATATGATTTGCATAAAATAAGTGGTATAATCATATTGCTATAAATACTTAGGAGGACTTTCTTATGAAGAGAAAAAACAAATTGATATCATTGTTTTTGTCGCTGTTTCTTTTGCTGTTTACTTTAGCACCTCAGGCAGCGCTGACAGTAAATGCGGAAACAAACGGAGAAATGGCAGTTCATTTTCTGGATGTCGGACAGGGAAATGCTATTCTGGTGCAGTCCGGAGGACAAAACCTGTTATATGACGGTGGTGATCAGAACCACACCGATGAAGTTGTATCATACTTACAACAGCAAAATGTACAGACGATTGATTATATGATCTCTTCTCATTATGATGAGGATCATCTCGGAGGTCTTATTCCATGTTTAAATACTTTCGAAGTAAGTAACGTCTTAGGACCGGATTACGTACATACTTCTAATTTATTTAACACCTTTATGAATACAGCTACTGCAAATGCGATTATTGTACAGTATCCATCTGTCGGTGATACATTTGATTTTGGTACCGGAAGTTTTACTGTCCTGGCTCCAAGTGGTATCAGCCAGAATAGTAATGATAACTCTCTTGTAATCAAACTGGAAAATGGTTCAAACAGTTTTATTTTTACCGGTGATGCGGAAGAAACCAGTGAGCAGGATATGATCAGTACAGGAATGAACCTTGACTGTGATGTACTCTCTATTGGACATCATGGTTCTGCAAGTTCAACCACATGGGATTTCCTCGAGGCAACCTCTCCGTCTTATGCGGTGATAAGCTGCGGTGTGAATAACCAGTATAATCATCCATCAGCAGAGACAATGGGACGATTATCGGATATGGAAATTCCTGTATTTCGTACAGATAAACAGGGAACTATTATCGCGGTATCTGACGGAACAACGATCAACTGGTCTCAGAATCCTTGTAATGATTATTCTTCCGGAGATTCATCCGCAAATTCATCTGGTGACTCATCATCCGACGGAATATCATACCATGAAGAAACAACAGTTTCTGAGCAGAATTCTGTGCAGGAAGATTCTTCTGCGGCAACAGGCGCAATGGTATGGATACCTGCAACCGGAGAAAAATATCATAGTATCCCGAATTGTGGAAGAATGAATCCTGATACAGCCAGACAGGTTACACAGTCAGAGGCAGAAGCCATGGGTTATGGTCCATGTAGCAAATGCTACTAAAAAACTTTAATTTATAAATAAAAGAGAACCTGTCACAATCTTTTGATCGTGTAAGGTTCTCTTTTTTTTATTGAAGCGTTGATTAATGCCCTTCAACTTCCTTTGCGTCCCGTTCTATATAGGTGATAAAATCTTCCAGGTCGCGAAAAGCACCGTCTATGACGATTCCTTCCAGTCCTTTCATATTGACACAGATACTTCTGTGATCTCCCCAGTAAGATCCGGCACCAAAGCCTTGTTCGGCTACCACCAGAACATCACCTTCTTCTGCCTGTAAGATTGCATCCGGAATGATACCACTGATTCCTTTTGGCGGATTAATAGTAAATACCGGTCCGACGATATTTTTGTCAGAAACCTGTCTGCGGATATGGTAATCCATTGTGTGATAGTCCACTGCTCCGTCACAAAGCTCTGAAGTTGTGTAATTGCGAAGACGTGAAATGATTTCTTTAAGTGTTTCAGTCATAATCTGCTCCTCCCTGAAATGATAGATGTAAGCTGATCGTGGGGATTTTTATGAGGATCATGTATAATGAGGTTACATGATATCTGATAGCTTCTGATAGAATTATCATACAGGTGAAAAGACAAATTATATAATTCATTATGAGAATAAAGAAATAAAAAAATCGCATATATGATGTGTGATATCTGACTGATACGAATCAGAAAATCGCATATCATATATACGATCAGTTAAGTTGATTTAGATCAAAACAAAGATTTATAATCCGTTTTTACAGTTTGGCTGATTCGGTTAAAATCCCTCATGTCTGCGGACTTTCCAGAGTTTGGCACGTTTCTGTGCTGCTTCATTCTCAATCTGCTGAGTAACTCCTTCAATGATAAGTCCCGGAACTTCTACCGGATGCTGCTGTTCATCTGTTCCGACCATTGTGAAATAAGCGCGGTTAATCATGGTTCTTGTTCCGTCAAGAGCTTCACAGTAGGTATCGATACGTACCTCCATAGAAGATCGTCCGACATGAGTAAGCCGTCCGATCAGTACAATGGTATCATTTACTTTTGCTCCGGCTTTGAAATACATATTATCTACTGCTACAGTTACAACGTTCATCTCTGCATGGCGCTTGGCAACAATTCCTGCAGTTTCATCAATCCATGCAAGCAGCTGACCACCGAATAAATATCCGGCTGCGTTAAGACATTTAGGCATTAATAAGTGAGATTGTTCTGTTAGTGAGTCTTTTACTCGTTTCATTTTTCTTTCTGACATTTCTTATATACTCCTTTTTATATGTATTTCTTTATTTGCTTCTTCAGTTACTTCTTCATTTACTTCTTGTCTGTAAATTCTGCTAATCTATATCTATATATGTATCTGTTTTCGGACTGGAAATATTATATGTTATGTGCATATAGGGTAAATTTCCCACTTAACGGAAACATAAATATACAAATACGGGTTATAAACATGGTTATTATAGCACATTTGGCTTATTTATGTTACCATTCTATTTTATTTATGTAATACACATTTCTTTTCTGAAAATATTTGTTAGCTCTGTAGAATTTTAAAGTGTTAGCACTTTAATACAATTGTATATAAAAAAATACAATCTTTAGCTTGCCTTTCCCACTACTTTCCTGTACAATCATTAAATAGGTATAAATACAAATGTTCGTCATACTAAAACACTGATCGCAAGGATGCATCCACTCTTCACTGTATCAGTGTTTTTTAGCAGAAATACCTGCATAATAACTGGGGAAATGAGGAAAGATATTATGGAAAAACATGAAATGATGAGTCTGGAGGACTCCAAACAGCTTCGTGAAAGAATGAGATTCTTTGAACAGGAACTGCTCAAGAATCATCATATTGATCCCAATCTGTATGTAGAATATGATGTAAAAAGAGGTCTGCGTGACTCCGCAGGTAAGGGTGTCCTTACAGGTCTTACAGAAATTTCTGATGTCAACGGCTACAACCTGATCAACGGGAGACAGATTCCGGCTGATGGTCGTTTATATTATCAGGGAATCAATGTGCAGGATATTATCAGTGGTCTGAAGGGCAGACATTTTGGTTTCGAAGAAACCATTTATCTTCTGATCTTTGGCAAGCTTCCTGATAAAGAGGAACTTGCAAGATTTCTGGATATGATGTTTGACATGGAAGATCTGGGCGGTCGTTTTGTCCGTGATGTAGTTATGAAAGGAACCAACGCAAATATCATGAATGCCATGCAGCGCTGTGTTCTTGCACTCTATACATATGATGATAATCCGGAAGATATTTCTCCGGAGAATGTACTTCGTCAGTCTCTTGAATTGATTGCGAAGCTTCCTGAGATTGCAGTATATTCTTATCATGCATATCGCCATTTCCGTAAAGACGATACCTTATTTATCCGCAATCCGCAGAGAGGACTCTCTCTTGCCGAGAATATTCTTCTTATGCTCCGTCCGGATGGGAAATATACAGAACTGGAGGCAAAAGTTCTGGATATTGCGCTGATTCTTCATGCTGAGCATGGCGGTGGTAATAACTCTACTTTTACAACTCATGTAGTAACTTCTTCAGGTACAGATACTTACTCTTCCACTGCTGCATCAATCGGATCGCTGAAAGGTCCTCGTCACGGTGGTGCAAACCTGAAAGTACAGAATATGTTTTCTGATTTGAAAGCTCATGTAGAACATTGGGATAATGAGGATGAGATCGTTGATTATCTGCAGAAAGTTCTGAATAAAGAAGCATTCGACCATGCAGGACTGATTTATGGTATGGGGCATGCAGTTTATACTCTCTCTGATCCTCGTGAAGTAATCCTGAAACGTTTTGCTCAGGCACTGGCTGAGGAGAAAGGAATGACGGAGGAATTTGAGCTCTACGACAGAGTTGAAGGAATTGCCGGAAAACTGATTATGGAGCATAGAAAACTGTTCAAGAATGTTTGCGCTAACGTAGACTTCTACAGTGGATTTGTATATAGCATGCTTGGCATTCCGGAAGAGTTGTTTACTCCGATTTTCGCCATCGCACGTATGCCTGGCTGGAGTGCTCATCGTCTGGAAGAGCTGATTAATGCAAATAAGATCATTCGTCCAGCTTATAAGTATGTGGGACATCATACAGATTTTGTTGCTTTTGATGAGAGATAATTTTATATAAGAAATGTTACAGGCTGCGGTTGAATCTGCAGCCTGTTTTTTATCGCTTGTGGGGTTTTGTTAAAGAATAAGTATTCTTAGAGAAAAATGAACAAAACGCATTTCCGGGGAAGTAATTCTCTCAGAAATGTATTTTTGTCTATTAATTTTTTAGTTCGGCCACTCTGTCCAGAATCTGTTCCCTTAATTCTTACACATGGTCATTTGTTACCACTCAAAATGTTTTCTTAGCAGATTACTCTTTTTTCTTCATATTCGAGGATCTTGTAGGCGTGTTTGTCATCCCATGCAATCGCGTGATCATAGATAACTCCGTCCTCTTTACGTCTGACCATTAGATGATCCTCTGTCCCGTATTTCTCAAATACCACATTTTCTTTTAATGTGCCATCCGGATTTACAAAGTAATCGAAACGATCCTCAATAAGAACATAATACATTCCCAGACATACGATTCGGTTGAGCTCATGTAGATGGTACATTTCACCCAGAATCCTCGTGTCGCTTTCTGTCAGCCGATCAAAGGTATCGATAGCATGCTCTCTGGATACATTTAATTTTGCCTTAAGGATTTCGAAGTGCTGGAGGGTACGAGCATATTCCTTCCCCCATTCGGAGTCATCAGCAGATTCTGTTTTGTCGTCATACGAAATGAGCAGATGATTCTGTTTATTGATCACGTAGATCTTCTCATCCTCGGGTTTATTCAGATATTTCTGAATACGCTTGATCAATGCCTTTGCAGTTTCTACATAGTATTCATATTCCGAGGATTCGAAAAAATCCTGTTTCATATTTTCCGGGATCGGAAACTCTTCTTTCTCGTATTCATCCTCCTCTTCTCCGGTGTAATCCGGATATACTTCATGGAGATATTTTTCGGCAAGTTGTTCCTTAAAATTTTATCATAATTTTCCGAACCTGTCTCATGTTTGGATGAAATTATTATACAGTTAAAAAATGCAAAGTGACTTTAGCACGAAAAATATAAAAAACCCAGATGAATTATCTTCATCTGAGTTTCTTGTCATACCAACTTTAATATCTTCCATTTCTTTAAACATACGTTCATATCTCCTTGCTAACTTTTCATATATATTGAAATTATAACAAAACTGATCTTACTTGTCATCAGTCAAACTTATTTCAGTCACAAAATGTCAGAAAAAAACACCGCGGATTTCTCCGCGGAGCCCCATCCTCTATTCCCAGTATCCGCAGAGTCGGCCGCCCATTTTTCCTGATCTTTTCTTCCAGATCATACTCATGGCCCACGATATACCTTATCTGTTTTGCATTGACTTTCTTAACCGCCCGGATCCGATACTCCCATTCAGGATCAACAGGATTTTTGATCTCCATGGGACGGTAGGCTTCCATCGGTTCCCAATACTTCTTAGCGATCACTGTATGGGTAGTAAATTTATTCTTATTTTTGTCATACAGGTCACACAGTACAAGAAACTTTTCTCCATGGAAACCGGAATCCCGCTGTTTCTCAATATCCTCATGTGCAGTCAGCCAGGTCAGGTATCTGTTGTAATCCGGATCAGTGTCATACTTTGGTTTTATTTTCCGCGGAAACAACTCCACAATGATCCAGTTAAACGCAATATTTCCAGAGCCTCTTTTACAATAAGTACTCAGCGATACGACATCCACCCACATGTTTTTTGTATCCAATGACTTTACGATATTTTTGACTATATATACTGCCGCGGATTCCCCGCTGTCGATATAATCAAGGTAATCCTTATCCTGTCTCCAGTCCAATGATCTCATCCTTTCTAAACTTTTTCCTCATCCGTCCCGAAAAAAATCTCACAGTATTGTTACCAAAGGCATCAGCCACCTTATCGACTGATGCCTTTATATTTTTGTATATGATCAACACTTAAGCAGGTGTCCTTACCTCGATCAGATTTCCATCCGGATCATAGAACCGGACAACCTTCTGCCCCCAGCTGAGTGTCATCAGCTTGTTTACATATTGGATCCGCGGATACAGCCGTTCCAGTTTTTCCACGAACGCATCCAGGTCGTATTCCTCAAAATAAAGCTCTGTAGAATTACTCCGCAAAATCACTTCTTTTTCCAGAAAACTTTCCCAGATCTTTCTGTCCTGAAGGGCAAGAACCGCAATCACAACCACCAGTTCTACCAATGTAAAATCTTTCAGGTCAAGTTTTTTTCTGTCCGTGTCTTCCTCCGTAAGCAACTTTTATCAAAGGTAAATTCTTTACCGGAAAGAGATTGTGTTAAGTCCCTGATTACAACTAAGAAATACTATCATTCCCCAGGCTATGTTCAGAATTTGAGAAAATGATGTTCGCAGCCTGTCCGCGGACAACCCCATTCCACCTATGAATCCACAAGGCGTTTTATTTATTCAGTACTGGAGAAACTACCGGTCTTCCATCCCTGTCCAGCAACGGAGTCATTCCGCCTGCATATCCTGATGCATGAAATACATAGTTTACACCCGTTTCCCTGTCCACCCAGATTTCCATTACGTTCATGGTTCCCTGTGAATAGAGCTTTTCGAACCTATCATTTTTTCCCATTTAAACATCCTCCAGTTTTCTTAGATATTGTGTATTCTGTTCTCCCGGCATCGTATCAAGCATCACATATGATTTAGTTATTCGCCTGATTCAATACACAGGCAAATGCTTTTGCTGTTCTCATATCCGGATCCCGGAAATGATTACCCGAATTCCATTCCAATGTACAATCTATGCCGCATTCCTTAAGCCAACCATACCCGCTCCGGATGCAGTTTCCGACCTGTGCCATAACCGGATTTCTCGTCTTTTCCTCTTTGTCACCAAGGCTCAGATAAACAGTTTTGCTTTTAATCTCATGTTCCCTCATATAATCAATAAATCCAGGAAACCAGACGGACGGAGATACCGCAGCGATTCCTGTAAACACATCTGTTTGGTATGCTGTCCATAAAGAAAACAGTCCTGCCAAAGAATAACCACCAATATAGTATTTCTTCTTATCTGAACAAAGCGTCAGTATTTTCTCCAGTGTTTTAGCTGCTCCTCCGCCAAAACAGCCATCCTTAAATACAGCCGGTGCCTTCCACGGCGAAAGCTCATCGTTCCAATTATCAATCTCCACCGCAATATACCTGAAATCCGCGGAAGTTAACCTATGTATTTCCCTTACCTCGTTCTCTATCCATGAAAGTTCGTGCTTCCCGACAGGCTGGATCAGAACAGTATCCGATTTTCCAAATTCATACGCTTTCATCCGTGCCTCCATCATACTTTAGTTGATATCTGTAGTATAGCATTTTGTAATACTATAATCAATGTATGAAACCTCATGATTTTTCAATTCTTTTATCCATAAATACCTACAGCATAATCTTACAGTACATCTTGTTCCTCAAAAAGTGAATTCGAATTCACTTTTTCAGCCTTCCCATTCCCTGATAAAAGAATAAACTCTAAAACTTTCAATTAAAGCCATCAGCTTAACGTAACGTATCACTTCGTTTGATGAAATTGGTACAAGCATCAGTTTCTGTTTCCGGATACAGAATACCACTCTCTCTTCCAAGTTTAAAACAACGCATCATCCAAATCATGTTTCGTGCAAGATTCCGCATAGTCTGCATACCTTCTTCATCCTGAGACGCTTCCTCTCCATAAAGTCCATGCACCATGTTCCAATAGGTAGAACCGGCGACTGGCATCTGCGCAATCCCAAAATATTTATTGATCCCATCAAGAGCTGCCGTGGTTCCTCCTCTTCTTGCTACTGCAACAGCAGCACCCGGTTTAAATTTAAAGGCGTCATAACCTCTAGCACTGTAAAAAACCCTGTCCAAAAAATCATAAATACGTCCACTTGGATGTGCAAAATATACTGGTGTTGCAAATACAAAGCCATCTGCTGTTTTAGCCTTTTCAACAAATTCATTCACGCCATCATCTTTAATCACACACTTTCCTGTTTTTTGACAGACATTACATTGAAGACAATCTGCTATTGGCTTTCCTCCAAGCTGAACAACCTCTGTTTCTACTTCTTCTGAATGAAATACCTTTATCATCTCTTCCAAAGCTGTCATTGTTGTTCCATGCAGATGACTGCTTCCGTTAACAAGCATTACTTTCATTTAATTTAACCTCCGTTGATTTTTCTATCAGTTTTGGCAAAGCACCACGTCCATAGGATATAATCTACCGCATGGACATAAGAGTACGTCTTGCTGGTTTTTTGATACAGTTCCAGATTTTTTACGCTTATCTTTTTACTCATTTTCCTCCAAATCTTCCCATGGTTTCAGCCCCATTTCTTCCCAGGTGACACCATACGGTGCACCGCCGGAGGTATAACCAGCAATAAAGAAAAATCGGTCATCCTGCAAGATTTCTTCTTTGTTCAGATTATCTCTTACTTTTTTTTTCCGTTTTGCTCGCTTCTGCTGCCCTTTTTGTTTCACAATAGCTACTTTTTCTTCAGGAGCTTTCCTTTGTTTTTGGGTATTTAATGTTTCTATTGTAATCCCATCCTGAATATCTTTCAATATACGAGATTCATATCCTAATGCACGTTTCTCAACAATTTTATAAATATCTTCATATCCTGTTTTAGGAGCAAGGACTTGAACTGTTGCAAACAGTCTTTTGCAGATATCATTCATTTCAGAAACATCCGGCATTCGCTGATTTTCAAGATAGAATGTCAAATACATACTGTATGTTTTATCGGCTATTACACTTTTTTGTTTTTGTTTTAAATCCTTATAGTTTTTATCCGCCCTATGCATATTTATCCTCATTCAGTATTCTTTCTCGATTTCTTCTGTTATCCCGTACACATTTTTAAAATCATCTAAATCCTTGGGAGACTTGATCAGCATGATTTCTTCCAGTTTTCCAGTCTGCATATCTTTGAATCCTGCCACCTGCTCACCTGTGCAAATACTTGCACGAATTACTGGTTTCATACATTCTCTATCATAAGATTTTTTAACGTTTTTCTTTTTGAACAATCCCATACTATCGCCTTCTTTCTGCTGTGCCATATCTGTACCGCCTTTACAGTTCTTATTCATCGTAATGATTATATCCACCAAACAATCCCGGCTCACTATGTCCCTGCTTATTCCCCTTATTATCATAATGCTTCATGCTGCCAAAGAATCCAGGACGGCTCTCGCCTACTTTGTGACCATTATTATCGTAGTGATTCATACCTCCCAAAAAAGACGGAGAACTATGTCCGATTTTATTACCATTAGCATCATAATCATTCATACTGCCAAAAAATCCCGGTCGACTCTCACCTACCTTTTTTCCATTTGCATCATAATAGTTGATGCAGCCAAATAATCCTGGTTTGCTATATCCTTTTTTACTCATATCATTCTCCTTATGATTCTTTATTCTTATATCTCAGAATAACACTCTTTTCTCTTTTTGAAATCGCATAACAGGCGACATTCACTCATTTGCCTATGGACATTATACCATCAATTACTTGTTGTTAGCTTACAAATCAAGTATAATAAAATATATTATGAAATAACCGCGCAGCATGTGGCCTGGAAGACAGGTAATCCTCATGCCTAGCGATATACGAGGGAGGAATTCTCATGGGTAAACAATCCACCAGGGAAAACAAAACTATTTACCAGCTTTGCCGAGAAACAGCAGGACTTACAAGAGCAGAGGCCAGTGAAAAAATGACTGCTGTCTCTGATTCAAAAATTGAAAAATTCGAATATGAAACACAAGAACCAACGCCTTATGATATCCTCCAGATGGCAGATGCCTATAAAAGACCAGATCTTTGCAATTATTACTGCTCTCACAAATGCGAAATAGGCCAGCGTTATGTTCCAGAAGTAGAAGTGACTAATTTGTCAAATATCATTTTGGAGACAATTGCCAGCTTAAATGAAATCAATCCTCTTACCGGCCGCCTGATCCAAATTGCACGTGACGGTAAAATCAGCGATGATGAAATGAAGGATTTTGCTTATATCAGTAAAAAACTTGATGAGATTTCTTTAGCCATAGACTCTTTGAATCTTTGGGTAGATAAGACAGCCGGGGAGCAGGGGCTCAATCTTGAACTTTTAAATGCCGAAAAAGCAAAATTAAAATAATCCACACTGCACGAAAGGCAATGAACTATTTTGGATTCATTGCCTTTACCTTACATACGCTGCAATTGACTGACTATACTTTCGGTCCTTCGAATTGCTTCTTCTACCTGTCTTTTGGCATTATTGATTCGGTCCTGGACCACCCAGTCCACAACAAATCCATCAAAAAAATAATCCGCAAAAGAAAGAAAATCTCCAGTATTGATATTTAAGTTACATACCATATTTACATCATTTAATTCTCTGCTGAAATTACGTAGATCATACTTTGCCTGTTCCATATTCCGTTTCGCCTGGTCCATTTTAGAGTGTTTTAACATCGTAGTGAAAAAGCCACCGCCAAACATATCTACTAAGCCCCAGTTCTTTGCACTGTCCAAATTTTCTTTTGCTGTACGAAGACTATTCAATGCTCTTCGGCCAGCTTCAATAGCTTCTCTCTTTTCTTTCTCAATATCATACCCCATTCGTTTTTGCCTCCCGATCCACTATGAATGTGATGCTGCCAATGCTATAATGCCACCGACAATCAACAACGGAAAAGCAATGTACATCAGTCCACCCAAAACCATACCAATCAATATCACCGGGAAGAAAATAACTGTGCAAAGCAATTTCATAATTCCCCAAGATGCTTTTAATCCAAAAACAACAAATTTTCCTACAAACCAGATCATACAAATTGTAAATAATAATGCTAACATTTTTTACTCCTCCTGAAATTCATTTATATGTCTTTTTTCCGTTCTTTTTCTGCTAAATATTCAGATGTATTCTTTATTCCAATTTTACTGCTGAATTCCGGATTTTTCTCCATTTTTTCTATTATTAGGATCAATCGAATTCTCTGTGCTGCTTCCATCTGATCACCTCATTTATTTTCTGCTTTCCTGTTGATATTGTCAGTATAACAAAATATTTTTTCACAATACACCTCCATCATGAAGAATTGAACCTTTATATTTCTCGAATTTCAAGAATTCTCTTTTTATAATTCTCTACCATTTTCTTACTGAAAAGGATATATTAAGATATGGACTTCCAATTTACCATGTTGACCACATCATTCAAAAAACTGACAAACCATTCGGTGATGAAGCTCATATTATTAATATGCTTGTCTGTAAAAAACTATAATATCTGTCTCCGCGGAAAAATCTCCTCTTCCCATAATGCCAAATTATCAGATATGGGGCTTCCGCGGAGAGAATCCGATTTCCTGTTTTCAGAATCAAAGAAAGCCTGCCAGCATAATACCAGCAGACTCTCAACTTTTTATCTTATTATTTAATCTTTTTTCTTCAGATTCCTTTTCGAATTATTCATTGCCCATCAGTCCATTTGCAATTAAAAGCGAAAAGAACATTTCTGGTCATATTATAATATAAAATAGTTAATCCCGGATCCTCATTTGGCATTTGTCTCAAATACCTTGCAAGTGCATCATCCAGTTATTTGATTTATGCTCATGTATCTGAGCAAGATAAGAGAGGATTTCATTATCCCACGTTCTCTCTGCCAGTTTGTGGTAGTTAAAGTCTCTCATAGGCTTTCCTTCTTTCTCCCAATTATATGGTGATTTTGGGAGAAAGCTAATTCCCTCTGGGAGAAATATCTCTTCCAAAAGACAATATCACTGTTATCAGTATTCACCATCGGTTCTTCTAAGTCCAGCTAACCTTTGAGCAGTAACACAATATCCGTTTTTTAATGTCAGACATGTCGCAGTGCCTCACAGTTTGCCGGCAGAGCCGTAATTCACGTTTCATCTTCATCCTCTGGAATTAACTGTATCAATTTTCTTTCCTTCAATAACAATTCCTGCAGGTATTTATTCTCCCCATCTGTTTTACCAGCCTTGTTTTTCAGCAACTTTATTTCCTGATCGTATTCATCCAGCAGCTTTTCATATTCATCTCTTTCCTCTTCAAAAACTCTTGTCTGTGTCAGGAACCGGTCGGCCTGTTCTATCAGCTTATGCTCATATTCAGCAGAAGCTTCTTCATATCCTTCTTTCTTTCCGTCATACCTGCCACTGTCATAGATCATCTTTCCGAGCGGATTGTCTTCCGTCCAGTCCTCTTTTATCATCCTTTTTACGCCACCGGAAATACTGCCTTCATCTACTATGTTTTTTACTGTATCGATTGTCCTTCCTATACCGGTACTTCTCCATAATCCACGCTTTAGTCCCATGATATATCCTCCAATCCATCTCCCTGGATCTTTTTGTTAAATCCGCCAAAAACAAATTCTTCCTTTATCCGGCGGATATATTCCGTATCGTATATCAGCCTTTGTACTGTCACGATCAAACCTCCGATATCAAGCTGCTTGATGGCATCTTCATTCCCTGCGTACATATTGCTGCCAACCCATATGACATTGCTCCCGGTTGCGATCATATTAGAATACAGGACGATTTTCCTTGTCCTGGCGCTATACAGATTGCCATACATCAGCATATGCAGAGTACTGATCAGAAGGTTTATCAAATCGGCCAGTTTTGCGGACGTTCCTACCTTAAATATATCCCCTGCACTGATATAGCCTGTCAATTTCTCTACCTGTGTATTGGAGAGGATAAGATTAGCACCCGGGATTTGTATCCCGCATGGGGTGTAGAGATCCGTTCCAATATGTATAAGCTGCTTGATGAGCGATGCAACAAATGCACCCGGCTGATCTTTTGTCCTTTCAGCAGCCTGCTGCAGCATTACTGACGTTGATCCATACGTAGCGATCCTTGGATCCTTAAAGTCGGAAGTATACACTACATGATTGGTTGTCAGCACAGAAATACCGGAGAGAAATGCAGGCGTTTTAACACAGGTGATCGTATTTGTCATAATATTCCCTGTGCCAAAGATCAACCCCAGGATCGGATCATGTCCCAAGGTTGCAAATCTGTGATTCGCTCCCTTAAATAGGGAAAGCTTTTCATCAGGGATCATATCTGATATGTCAAAATCCTAGATCCTGCATTTTTTCAATAATCCTGCCAGTGCTCCATCCGTAAGTCCGGATGTAGTATCATAAGGAACTCCGGCTCTCGTGATAATATGCTCCATAGAAGCATAGTACGGCCTTTCATGTACAGGACCGCCTGTATTAAATCTCTTCAACAGTTTTTCCTGGAATTCGTGCAGCTTTGTCTCATTCCGGTTTTGTGGTCCGGCTGCTTCTGGCTTCGTCAGCTCATTTAGGATGACAATCCTTGCCATCTGTAATCCCACAGCCGCAAACAGAAACTTTACATCATTCCCCTTTAAGCCTGTCTGTGACTCAAATTCTGCATCTAAATCTTCTAATATCTGATGGGAATTATGGGCGACCTCTGCGACCCTTATGCTTTCAATATCTCATTAACCTATATCGCTATTACCAAACCTGTATCGTTTGCTGCAATTAAGCTGACACTTATCTCCACAGCTTTATCCGTGGAAAGAAACCCTGGAGTTTCTTATACTTGACACCACCAGGTATTGCTCACAACATCGAAAGCTACTCTTCATCTATTCCAAACTCCAGGCCATGCACTTTTACAAGAACGCGATGACAAGTTAATATGAGACCTTGCACACCCTATCCGCGGAGAGGATCACTCATTACACCCTGCATCTTAACCTGACACTATTTGTGAGAAACTTAAACCATTGCATACCAGCTCAACGAAAATTTTCAATATTGCTGATGCCCTCCGCAGAAACAGGATTCTTGATTTGACCTCATGCAAACATAATGCACAACACTCGGTGTATATTTATAACATTCTCAAAAGAAGCAGAAAGCTCGAAGCAGCCAATAATCAAAACAGGACTCATCATTGATTTCCGGGGATCCAAAATCCTATTTTTAATACTCATCAAATTTCATATGTCCGATTCCCTTTATTGCAAAACCCATAGCAGTCTTTGCAAGAACAGGCCCGGAGATTAATTTAGGAAAGTCTGATATCTCTCCTGTTTTTTTCAAATTATCAAGAGCATTCCAAAGATTCTCTGTTGTAAATCCCAACTGCTCCTCGTTTTTCGTTGTCAGAATGCTATAGTTCTTATCGCCTATTATCAACGATATCGGCAGTTCCTCCTCAACAGGCAGAGATAATTCCAAATCTTCATTCCTGATTGCTATATGCGTTGTATTATATAAGTTCCTACATCCCCAACGCCGTTCTCCATCTTTGCCTGCAAAACTAAAGAACTCCCTTCCACTCACTATTAGCTCATTTACTTTATCCGCGGATTCCAGCCCCGACCATACCGTTTCGGTTTCCAGACTACAGCCCTGTTTGATAAAAGCACTCGATATTAAGAAAACTCCGGAAGAAAACTTAATCTTTTTAGATTGTGCCTTCCACAGACATACCCGTTCTCTTCCGTCACAAAGTTCCATGTCATGGGCAACCTGAGCCCTCAAAAGCATCCCTGATACATATGCCATCTCTGCCTCATTTGAAAGAATGATGTGTAATTTCTTTCCATAGGACAACTCTTCGATCAGCTCCTCTGTCATCTCTGTGAGCTGATAGGAAGTACCTGTCTTATCCCTGACCATTTTCTCATATTGGAATTTCTTATTCTCATCCAACCCGGCAGCAGATGATTTCCTGGGTTTATCCACAGGTTTCTTATCAACCAGCTCTTCTTTATCTACAGTTTTCTTCTTAGACTTTTCTTCAGCTTTATGCGAATTTACAAAAACTGTCTCCTTGCGTCTGCCATATTGAGAGGTGATCAGGCCTCCATCCTCCAGTTCATCAACATATCCCCAGATCGGCGACCACTGATCGTCAGCATCTCCAAAATAAGTACTATCGTATCCGATAATAGTTAATCTTCTTCCATTTGTCTGATCCGATTTCTCGGGATCCGGTATCGGAGGAAATTCTGTTCCGGCCCCTTTGGGATCAGAATAATAAAGAGACATCTCTTTATCGGAAACCAGGTCAACACGATAATACTTCTTCTGCCTTTCAGGATGCCCGTACAAGGCTTTTGTCTCTTCCGTCATTTTCCAATATTTTTTTTGCTCTGGAGTATATCCTGGATTGCATTTCTTAATCTGCGGGCATCTGCCTTCTATACACTTGCACTGGATTCCCTGTCCGTTGACATATCCCCAGCAGGGATCCTTTTCTGCATAATAGCATCTCATTTCCGTTTCCATGATACGGGACTGTTTCTCCGTCAAACGAACGGAAGTCTGCCTGATCTCCTGCTTTTTGCGGATTATTTTAATGTATTCATAATCCTCTACCTGATCCACAAATTCCTGATCACAGACTGGTTTTCCCTTGCAAGGATAAACATTACTTCCACCAATGATATTACTTTCCATTTCTATTCACCCCAAGCCTATCTTTCATTTTGTTCCGGAGCAGGCGCATCTATTTCATAGGAAACTTTCAGATTCGAATAAGTCCATACTCTGAAAAAATCATCCGGCGCTCTGTTAGATTCAATCTTCATCCTAAAGACCATATCAGCATCAATATAACACGATACCTTCAGTGCTTCATCACTGAACTTTCTGACTTTTACCGGGAATATCTCAGAAAAGGTCTGGCTATTTTCATCCCCGTCAGTGATAATAAATCTTGCATCATCACTGCCATCTATCACACCAAACGTAACTGTTTTCTCTTCCGTTGGGACCCTTTGTCCAATCTTGAAAAGCGGATAGAATTTGTTGTTTGAAAGTGTCAGCCCAATCGGTTTATTTAAGGTATAGCAGCCTGGTTTATAACAGATCTGCGCAACACCCGTAGCTATATCCCACATAGCCTTTCTGGGAAAGATCAGTTTCTTCCGGTCAAATAGTTTCAACAGCTTTTCCTGAAGAGGACGCAGTCTGCTGGACCCGCCTTCACATAGAATACAATCTATTGATTCCCTGTTCATTCCGGCATCTGACAGAGCCCTCATAAGACAGTCAACAGCCTGGTCAACTTCATTCTCAATAAGCAGTGAGAAATATGGATAATCAATTTTCTCCATCATCATTCCATGCCCATCGAGATTTGCATCCATTATGGTAACAATATCTTCATCTGCCAGATCGCACTTTGCCTGCTCACATTTTTGTAATAATCTGAGCTGAACTCTTGGCGATAAGTCTTCTAAGGCAAAGTCCTCTCCTGATCTTGTGGATACATTCATACAGATTCTTTCTGCCAAGTGTCGGTCAATATCATTTCCGGCCATGGTAATTCCCACAGATGATAGTTCATGGACTATATTATCCGTGATCCTCAGTACAACAACATCAAGCGTTCCTCCTCCCCAGTCAAACACCGCCACATTATGATACTTTCTCATCTCCGAAGCACGACTGCAGTAAGCCGACGTCGGCTCGCTTACAAACATTATTACCTTAATACCTGCCTTTAGTGCTGCTTTTCGGATATTGTTCTTTTTCCTGGAAGAGAAACCAACCGGAACCGCAACAACCGCCTCATCCATGATATCATGGGTACTGTTTTCAGCTTTTCTCTTCAGTGCCTTAAACAGTTCTGCCGCAATATCCACCGGTGTCCAGGACTTGCCAGCTATGATCCATTCCCTCTCTTCACCAATAACCGTTTTTATGGAAGAAAAAACTTCATACTCATCCTCTTCTGCAATGCTGCCTTTGGCATCAAGCCCAGTAACCACTTCCCCTGTTTCTCTGTGAATTGCAACGAAAGAAGGCAACGGCCTCCTGTCAGTTTCTCCTATATCAAACTCGTCATCAATACCATCCCCAATGGCCGTTATCGCGTGTACAGCACAATTGGTTGTTCCAAAGTCTATCCCAAAATAAGTTGCCATTAGTTCCCTACCTTAATACCTTTCTGCTCAAGTATCTTAAAAATCTGTTTTAACTTTTCACGATATATTTCCCCAAGCATTTCATTCATAGGTACGTTTATTGTTTCCGCATAATCTCCATATTCCGGCTTGAGAGCTCTGGCAATATCCTGTAATAAAGCAGCCTGCGTATCTTCCCGATACTGTACCTGTGCATCGTTAAGCTTCTTTCTCTCATCAACTTCCTGGTTTGCCTGGCTGACCCTTGTCTTTAATTCTTCAATCTCTGCCTGCTGTACTTTTATCTCTTTATCTTTTTCGATGACAGTTCTTTCTGATTCATTTAACCTCTCCTGCAAAAAATCAATCTGCGATGTCAGCCTGGCCGTTTCACAGATTGCTTTATCCAATTCCTCTTCAACTTTTTCAAAATGCTCTGCCAGTTTCCGCAATTCAAACTTCTTTTAGGAGGCTTGTTTTTTTTCTTTTCTTTTAATATCCTGGTTTCTTCTACATACTGCCTGCCTTTAGCGATCCACATCTTCATATTAAAAGCTGCCGGGATATCAGTCCCTGCTTCCTGACATGGATTATTCCCCCATCCTATCCACAATGCTGTAGATACTTACATAGAAAGCCTCCATGGGGATAAAACGGTACTCACAGCAATGGAACTGCCTGATATCAAAGAGTTTAACAAAAGCCGCAGGGTAAACCGGTCTGAAGAGTGTGTACCATTGTCAACCTACGCAACTGGCAGAGGAGGCATTCCTCGGAAGGCGATGGTACCAAATAACCGGAACATAAGAAAAGCCCCGATTTGATCGGGGCCCAGTAAGATACTCGGCTATTCAATAGCCGTAGTAGTTCATTCCATTATACAATCTCTGACGTTGTACTTCAAGCTTTTCATCCCATCTTAATGTGCAACTTTATAAGATAAGTTACTGTTCATAGCAATACACTTTGTAATCACATAAAAATCAGTTACAGCCAGCTTTCCAGAACATCATTCAGCTTATTCATATCCAGCGGTTTCGCGATATGTCCATTCATGCCTGTATTTTTTGCCAGCTGTACATCTTCTGCAAAAGCATTGGCAGTCATGGCAACAATAGGCAGTTTTCCCTTTTCACCCGGAAGGATCCTGATTGCTGCAGTTGCCTCATAACCATTCATGACAGGCATTTGGATATCCATAAAAACAAGATCATACGAACCTTTCGGAGAAGCTTCCACTTTCTCAACTGCAATTTTCCCATTTTCTGCCATTTCCACTTTTGCGCCTGTCATTTGCAAAATTTCACCAGCAATTTCTCTGTTCAACTCATTATCCTCAACCAGCAGAATCCTTTTTCCCGTGTAGTCTGATTCTGACAGCTCCTCCAGATAATTTCTTGCTGTTTTTCTTTTCTTCCTGAAGTAAACTGCCGCAGTGTAGCCGTCAGCCGGGAACGGAACAGCGGTTTTGCAATAAAAGCATCTATGCCCGCCGCCTTTGCTTCTTCTTCAATCTCGCTGAATTCATAAGATGTCAGTACAATGATGGTGATTTCTTTACCTATCCGCTTCCGGATCTGTCTGGCTGTTTCTATGCCATCCATATCCGGCATCTTCCAGTCTAAAGCTTTCGTAAAAGCCCGGTGGAAAGCAGCGGATTTTTGTGCCTGCATGATTTCTTTTTTCTCCGCATCAATGTTAATAAAAATCCCGGCAATCCTGCTGGCAGAACCATCCAGACGGCGTATTACTTCTGCCGATGCCCGAAACCACTGGTATTGATTATCCTTCATTCTCATACGATACTCTACCTGGTATTTTATCTGGTTCGTCTTATCCTTAATTGCCGCCTGAAGCTGCACCATTACTCTTTCTTTATCCTGTGGATGCAGAAGATCTGACCAGGATTCCAGTTTATTCGGAAAGTCCAGAGTGTCATGATAGCCAAGCATTTTTCGGAATTCATGACTCCAGTTTGCATTCACAATCTCACTGTTTTTGTCACAGTCAAAATACCAGAAGCCGGAATAGATAGCCTCATTGAGCAGTGCCAGATTTACATGATCCCAGTTGACCTGTACGGACATAACCCATATCTGTCTGCCCGCCTCATCTGTCGCATCCTCTTTATAAATCCGTACATTATTCACTATACCGTCTGCTGTAAGGATCTGTGCTTCCCCTGCTCCGTGAAGCTGCAAAAAACGGTCTCGATCCAGTATATCTTCCTCGTTATAAAAGAAGTTTTTCAATGAGCCTTTTGTCTGTTCCATGAAAGTATCGAATGTATGTCCCGTACTATGCAACAGCAGATTATTCACAGACAAAATAGACAGGTTTTGGTCATAAGATCCTGTCATTATACCTACCCCGCCATTATTTTCCAGTGTTTTCTGTACGGCCTGTGACATGGCCTGTGTCTGCCCCGTTACGGTCTCACCTAAAGAATATATTTTGTCTTCATAATTTTTCATTTTATAAAAATCCTCTCTCCGTCTTATGCCTTCTTTTATCTGTATACAGAAAACTTGTCCCTGCTAGTTTTGTTACCCATTTTTGCATACAAAAAGGACACCTGCCAAAATCTGCCAGTGTCCCTACTATATTTCTTTAAAATCATACATCTATATAGTATAAAAGGTATCGGAATCTCTTCTGTTCAAACATCTTTTCCATATATTATGATGATATGGAAACAGTTGCAACCGGCTGACCTGGTCAAACTTTCTGACTTTAGCCTCTTCTGGCTTTGCGTCCCAGACTTTCATCTGGTTTGCCGTTTTCCTTATTATAGCCTTTAAACTTATGCAATAAAACTGGATTTATTATACTATAGTGCTCTGCTGTACACAAGAAAAACACTACCGTTTTTACGTTCAAAAACAAAAAAAGAACAGCCGATACATATACTCGAACTGTTTTCCTACTTCCGAAGTCCACGTAGCATTGACATCACTGTTTCCTGCTCATTTGTACTCAGATTGTTCCATATCCCTAGAACTTCTTTCTGTTTTTCTGTCAGATTCTCTGAATTATCTTCTTGAAAAAACTGTGATAATGTCACGCCTAATGCTGTACATATTTTTTCAAGTGTAATCAGCGACGGCAGGTTTTCCTGCGCCATGATTCTCCCCAGTGACGACTGGGAAATTCCTGACAGCTGCGATAATCTGTATTTACTGATGTCACGCTTTTCACATAAAGAGGTTATTTTATCCGCAATATACTTCTCTATCTGCAAGTAACTATCCCTCATTTCCACTATTACATGTTCTTATTGTACCTGTAATAATGAAAAATTATTAGTAATCACCTTTGCAAGTATTCATTCCTATTATAGGAAGTATACGGACAAAAAAATATAAAGATACTTTCGTTTCCGCAAAAGTCATTTTCACTTATATCGTTTTTATAATATCATAGGTTGTTTCATTTGTCACATAAAACTTTGAAGCACATATCATTCAAAATAAAAAAGCCGAAAGTCACATTGTTATCCGTGACCTCCGACTCCATTCTATCTCATACTACACCGTCCTTACACTCAAATCAGCTCCTCTCTCTGGCTTATCTTTTCCCTGTTTTTCCTGGATGATTCTCTTATTGATTTCCAATCGTTCATGAATTGACGGTTTCTTCTCTTTTCCTGTTATTGTCTTTTTCTCTGTTATTGCCTTTCTTTCAGCTTTCCCCGCATCCTTAACTGCTATATTTGCTTCAAGAGCAGCTCTTGGCACAGCTTCTCTGCTCTCATTTTTCTCTGCCACCTGCTGTTCTCGTCTCTCCTTCACGCCTTTCTCTTCCAGACTGCAAAAGCTCTGCAGATACGGCAGTACATGGTTCTGCATATCTGTCAGATCTTCCATATACTTCTAATCTCTTACTTGAAACGGATGATTCGGAAATGGATGAAGACTTCCAATTTCTATCTCACTAATTCCATTGATTGACTCTTCGTTTGTTCCAAACAATGCATCAAGCGGCTGTAAGGAAACGGGAGTTGCTCTTTTTTTAGATGGCATCTTCTAGCACCTCCTCCGTCACTCTCCGATAAGCCTCTGTAGCTTTGCCTTTCGGATCATAAGAGAAAATACTCTGTCCTTCTCTGACTGCTTCCTTCATTCTTACGGAAAATGGAATATAATTATCAAAGATATGGATTTGACTTCCATATGCATTTCTGAGAAGCTCCATATTATTTCTGGCATCATTCGTATGAGCATCGACCATCGTAAACAAAATACTTCCCACTTGCAGCTTCGGATTAATCTGCTTACGGACCTTACCGATCGTTTTTAACAACTGCTGCAATCCTTTGATTGGCAGGTAGGATGCTTCAACCGGAATGAGGACTTCATCTGATGTAGCCAGTGCATTGATCGTAATCATTCCCAATGATGGCATACAATCAATGATGACTGCATCATATTGATCCTTGATACCATATAAAATCTGTTTCAATACATATTCCCTGCTCATTGCATTTACCAACTGTACTTCTGTACCTGCCAATCCAATGTTAGAACAGATAATGTCTATTCCTTCTGCCTGATGCCTGATATAACAGTCTGAAGGAATATATTCTTCTTTCATTACTGCATCCATAAGAGCTGTAAGTGTTTCATTACTTTCATCACAATCACGATATCCAAATCCTGCGGATACATCAGACTGTGGATCGGCATCAACGATTAACACTTTCATATTCTTTTGTGCTAATCCTACTGCTAAATTAGCTGTACATACTGATTTTCCCGTTCCCCCTTTTTGGTTTACAATAGAAATTACTTTTGCCATAATCTTTCCCTTCTTTCTTGTCAAATAAAAAGACTGAATCAGACAGCTGAGATATAAATCTCATGCGAGCTAATTCAGTCCAAAACATATTTTTATTCAATTATCACCGCTTTCGTGGTATAGTAAATACATCTCAGCAGAGTTCTGAAATTCTATTACTTCTGTACTGTGTTATTTATAAAAGAGAGGCTTTTCCTTCATAAATTCGTTGATTGGTTACGAAATTTATTTAGGACTAAATCGCTAGAGCCCTTGTATTATAAGGGGTTCTGCCTTGTGTCATTATAATAACACAAGCACCACCGTTTACAATGTTCATCATCGGAACCGGAAGATCTCTTCCTACTACTTTCTCAATTTCTAAGTACATGATAAATCCCCTTTCTGATATTACATTAAACTCCTGGTACATCACTTCTAAAAAGCTGTGTTCATGTAATGCGCGAGATACAAGAATATTGCTGTTAAAAAGGATGTACCAAAGTGTAACAGACCATTGGCTATATGGGCCGTATGCATATGAATCATATCTGGTATACGGCTTCAGCATGACCGTGGTTTTAATAAAATTACAGGTATGGTTCAATACTTCGAAGATTTCAGCTAAGCTTCGAATGGAGTTTAAATGATTGATTCACACGAGAGTTTATTTTAACTAACTCTATAAGTTAGTATATACTAACATGTATGAAAAAACAATAAAGAAATTAAAAGAATATTGAGAAAGTATTTCAAAAAGGGGTTTTGTATTAATTCTGGAAATAAATAAGCTCTGCCTATTTATAATAAGCAGAGCAATATTTTATGCTTTTTACTTATGAGGACATTTAGGATATGTATGTGTTGCATATAAAACTGCATTAGACAAATATCCACACTTTTCACAACGTTTACATTTATATTCTTTTACAGTACAACCTCCTGAACTATTACTTATGTGATTGGAAAAATACCCATTTACCATGCTATGTGTGCAAAGTGCGCGTGCATTACTGTCATTATTATCCTGAATAATAATATAATTACCATCAGGAAAAATAAAGGCTTCATCTCCTTGAGAAAAATCTACATCATATATTTCGCTAATGGAACTTGTGGAGTAGTCAGGTTCGTCATTAAAAATAATCTCACTAAAGCTTTCATCAGACGATGGCATCGGCTCATACGCCAACACCGTTCCAGCTCCTGCGACAATTGTCAGTGCAGACACTGCTACCATAATTCCTCTCTGTAACAATCCTTTTTTCTTTTCCTTCATCATGTAGTTGATCCTCCTTTTTAAGATTTTCATGTTCTTTCCGCTTTTCTTTTTATTGCTGAAAAGATTATTTTTCCACATAACCGGATTTTTGTCCGGAGTTGAGGCTTCGTTTACCAACAGTGTGGCATAGTCTTTGCGGCGTTCTTTTAAGCAGCCCTCTACGGCGGCGCTGTCACTGACTATTTCTGCTGTATCTATGTAAAGGAAAAGTAAAAGGTATGCCACCGGATTCATCCAGTGCAGGCACAAAACCAGAAGGCATAATACTTTTACCAGATTGTCGTGATTTTTCAGATGAGAATGTTCATGCTTATATACCATGTCATATTCTGAATGTAACATAGGGAAACTCTCTGGAAACACAATTTTCTGACGGAAAAATCCGATTGTACATGGTCCGCAGATTCCATCAGGAATCAGATAATATACTTGGTTATTGTCTGAATCTTCCACTTTATCAAATATATAATTCTGAATGGAATGAGCTCCTCTCCAGAAGCTGATGATTTGATAAATGGCAAAAATAATAATCGCTGCCAGCCATATCTTAGATATAACATCAAACCATTGTGGCATCCATATATACTCACCTTGTCTTTCTGGAGTGAAGGACAAAGAACCTGATAAATATAGTTGAGATTCATCTGTAATCAACATAAATGTTGGAAATACATCTTTTGGAATCAGATATTTTATTAATTGTACAGGAATCAGATAAAAGAAAATACCTGTTATCAGTAATCTTCTGCCTAAAGTGTAATTGTAATCAGCATGTTGAATCAGATACATAAGTAAACAGATCACAACGGGGATTGATCCTGCGATGGACATACAGGTTAGTAGTTTCATTAGATATCACGTCATTTCTTCTTAATGTATTCAAGCAAGTAATTTTTCTCTTCTTCTGTAAGTTCCTGCTCAGAAGAGAGAGCGCTGACAAGGATATTTATGTCAGGTATCGGGTATCCGGATACAGGTGTGGAAACAGATGATCTGGATGTCCTTGCCTTTAAGTTTTTATCTTTTTCTTCAGCGATTTCATTTAATTTATCATATAAATATCGATTTCTTAGTCCAAGGATGAACATGGACACCGGATACAGTATAGATACTACTGTAGCACCGATCATATATAAAGTAAAAGCATGGGTATCGTCCACAGGAGGTTTGCTCATGAAGTTGACATAAAAGCAAATACCAGAACATATGGTAAATAAAATCCAGCAGACAATTTCTATTTTTCTTTTCATTACTTCGTCTCCAGATTGTAATCTTCTATCAATTTCTTAACTGCATTTAGTGTATCATAACTGCACAAAAGTCACAACTGATTTTTATGAAATTATCAGACTTTTTGTCGCCATTTTTCGAGATTTATCGAGATTTTGTAGAATAGATGCAAAAAACCGGATAAAGAATCTTGAAGTTATCAAAATTCATGTCCGGTTTTGTATAGGAGTTACTGTCTGATGAACCTGGCAATTACCGATTTATTTATGAAGGAATGAAAACAGTCCTTTCTTCTTTTCGTAAGGCTCTGAGGTAATTCCCTTTACTTCATATCCTGTGGCATTAATCGCCGCTTTTAATCTGGCTTCATCTACAGGTGCATCGGTGATAAGAGTGGTTTCGCCTATGCTGTGGGAAGATGAAACTTTATCTACCTGGAAAGCTTTTCTTACTGCGTCATTGACATGAGATTCGCACATTCCGCACATCATTCCGTCTACTTTTACAGTTGTTTTAATCATAATAGCATCCTCCATTTTAATGATTTGACAAAGTTAGTATTCACTAACGTGAGATTATATCACATAAATTCCATTTTTACAATCTCTATGCAAGAGCCTGCGCAAGAGCTTTTTGAACAGCTCCAAGGATTCCTTCAGATGAGAATGTTGCACCACTTGCTGTATCAATTCCATCAGCGGACTGATTTCCCATGATCTGAGGATAGAGTGTTCCCCATGCATAGTCGAAATATTCCGGAGAATCACTGTTGCTCTGTTCAATAGAAGAAATCTGACCGTTCTGGATAGTTACCGTTACTTCTACTCTTCCACTATAGCCATAACTTGAAGCGGAGTATGTTCCGTCTTTATACGGTCCTTGTGGTTCAGGAGTCAGCTCCGGTGTTTCGTCTGGGGTTGGTATCGGTGCAGGCGTTTCTGTCGGAGCGGGTGTGCTTTCAGGAGTTGGTGTTACCTCTGGCGTCGGTGTTGCTTCCGGTGTCGGAGTAACGTTCGGAGTTTCCGTTGGAACTGGTGTCGGAGTTACTTTTGCGTTCGTTTTGGCAGTAGGAAGCTGTTTCGTTGGGGGCATCCAAAATATTGATTGATGCAATTTTATGATTGCTGACAGTTACCTGCACAGTGATCGTTCCACCGAATCCGGTTCCGGAGCCTGTATAAGTTCCATCCGCATATCCGTCAGCCGGAACTTGTGTAGTTGGTGTGACAGTACTTCCTGCACCACCTCCGCCGGCAGCGCTACCATTTGCAGCGGCTCCGGTAGAAGCATTTTTCTTTGTGCCGGTTTTTATTTTACTGGCTTTTTGGCTTTCTTTGATGTTTTTGCTGATGCTTTGCTGCTTTTTGCAGAAGATTCCTGTAAAGTTTCGTCGCGGGTATTTCCTGTTGCAATCAGTTCTTTGATATCATCAGTAGACATAATATTATTATCAGAAACTACAGTGGTTTCTACGGGGCTTTTTTCAGTCTGATAACAGGTTACACAGACTGCTGCAAAAACTGCAGCCGCTGGAAAAAGCTTTAACCAGGGCTTTAAATTATCCTGTTTCTGATTTGTTTCAGGATTCGTATTTTTTTTCTGCTCATTATTCTTGTCCATAAATCCTCTCCTCTTCTTTTATAACATTTCTGGAAAATACAGATAGAAAATTTCCTACTAACAGCATTATGTTAAATTTCAAGACTTATCCTTTCTGTATTTTCCAGAAACGTTATATAATTAAACAGACAAAACTATCCGCTTTCACTACGTGACTTCACACTGAATATCTATCATTTTATGTTTTACAAGGAAAAGAAACCCTGCCCTTTTGACCGGAATACAGGATTTCTTTTCTATGTCTGTGAATCAGTTAATTTTCACACTGAATTAATCCGATTATTTTACAGTTACTTTAAATGTCTTGGATACACCATTGCATGTTACTGTAATCTTAGCTAAACCTTTCTTGATACCTTTTACTGTACCATTGGAAGATACGGTAGCAATTTTCTTATTGCTGGATTTGTATGTGATTTTTCCGGATGGAGTTGCTTTTGCCGCAATCTTAGTTGTCTTTCCAACTTTTACAGATGCTGATGTTTTTGCAAGTTTTAGAGTTGGATTTTTAACTGTTACTGTGCAGGTTGCTTTTACGTTTCCGCATTTAGCTGTGATCACTGCTTTTCTGGCTGCTTTTGCTGTAACTTTACCGGTTGTTTTGTTTACTGTTGCAACTTTTGTGTTGCTGGAAGTAAATGTTACTTTTCCAGCTGCGGCACCAGTTACAGTTGCTTTCAGAGCAGTAGTTTTTCCTTTGTAAACAGTAGCTGTTTTCTTATTAAGAGTTACTGTTACTTTAGAAGTATCTGCTTTTACAAGAGCTTCTACTGCTGTATTCAAATGAGTAGTAGCTTCATCAACTTCTGCCTGGGTTGGTTTTTCTTTTGCTAACAGCTCTTTTGCTTCTGCAAGCTCTACCTGCATGGATTTCCAGGAATCTGCTGTATAGTCTGCTTCTTTTAATGCATCTGCTTTTTCAACAGCTGCTTTTAATGCCGTTGTATCAGCTTCTCCGGCGTCTGGTTTTACAGTGTTGGCATCTGTTGCTGTGATGTCAAATACAGTGTCTGCATATCCCATAGCATATATCGTGATTTTCCATTTACCTGTTCCGTCTGTTCCTGCCGGAAGCTGGCAACGATAGGAATCTGTCAGTCCAAGCTGGATTCCCATAGCTTTATGCATCCAGTTATCTGCTGCAAATTTTGTTCCATAAGATGCAAGAACGGTATCTTCGTTTCCATAATAATCCCATCTCACAGCATACATTTTTGAACCAAGAGCGCCATATCCGTCACCTGTGATGTCCACTCTTAAGAACTCTCCATAGCTTCCACTTGCTTCTTTTACAGTTGTTGTCACATCAGTTGCTGTCTTAAGCAATTCATCTTTAAGTCCGGATCCTGTACCGGTTGTTCTTGCTTTGAAAGTAAAGCTTCCGTCAGTACCTTTTACAGCTTCTTTTAAACCGTTTGTTTCAACTGTGACATCTGCAACTCCATTATAAGACTGCAGATTTCCTTCACCGTAACCACCAGCTATAGCACTTCCATCTTCTACAACTTTATACTGTGCTTTAAATGCGTCATAATCTTCTGCTTTAACAGCGACAGGAACATATTTAAGACCTACTACTTTATAACTTTCAAAATCAACTACGCTTCCGTCAGCTTTTGTGATCTGTCCTCTTTCCGGCTGATTAAGTTTTACAGTACTTCCGTCGGTAAGAACTGCGTCAGTTGCAGATGTCCAGTAGGAAATTTCATAGGAAACACCGTTTTTATCATACATGATAGCTTCGCACTGGTAGCTTCCCCTGTGAAGTCCGTGATTTACAGTTGCTCTTGTAACTGTATCAAATCCACCTTTATCAAATTCGTCATGAGTATCTTTTGTGCTGTTTGACTGAGTGTTTGTGGCATTGTAAACGCTTTCGGATGCCCAATACTGCTCCCAGGTAAGACCGGCGTAAACATATTTGTATCCATCTTCTGCTGTTGCAGCAAACTCATCTTCTGCAGCCTGCTGATCGTCAACAAATGGTGTTTCCTCATCACTTGCGAAAGCGTCTGTTGCTTCTTCTGCTGCGTCGAATTCATCTACAGATGTTTCAACAGCTGTCTCCTCGGTAAAATCTGCAGCCATAGCTCCAACCGGTAATCCGGAAACCATCATTGCTGCGCTTAAGATTGCAGGTGCAGCCATTTTAATTAAATTTCCTTTGCGCATACCTATAAATCCTCCTGAATATGAATGTTTTATAAGATGATCTTATTCACTGACAGAATAAGTATCTTTCAGTAATTGAAAT
The DNA here is from genome assembly GCF_052064435.1 of Blautia sp. HCP3S3_B11. Taxonomy (NCBI): domain Bacteria; kingdom Bacillati; phylum Bacillota; class Clostridia; order Lachnospirales; family Lachnospiraceae; genus Blautia; species Blautia sp. HCP3S3_B11. Next base: position 51,223 of record NZ_JBQHVP010000002.1, on the reverse strand, counting down.
CGTTTCTTCATGCCATCCGTAAGCCAGACATGACCGGAATCATCTACAAAAAGCCCATCGGCATTGTACTTTTCCAGCAGTTTCTCTGCCTTATCTTTTCCAAGTACAAAGCATGCCGTGGAAAGTCCATCGGCATTCAGACCGTCATCACACACAACTGTTACAGATGTAAGGCCACTTCTGGCAGGATATCCTATGGAAGGATCAAGTATATGATGATACCGAACGCCATCTTCTATAAAATATTTCTCATAATCTCCGGAAGTGGACAGAAATTCTGTTCCATTTAAGGCAACTACGCCAAGGTAATCACCTTCTGTATCACGCGGATCTGTAACAGCAACCTGCCAGGAAGAACCGTCAGGCTTTGAACCATAGCTCATCACACTGCTGCCACCAAGATTCAGGATCATACCCGGAACTTCTTCGTGATTCTCCAGAATCTGTTTTGCCGCATCACAGCCAATTCCTTTACCGGCTGCGCCAAGATCTAAAGTAACGCCCTCTGGCATGGTAACTTCATTTCCATCCAGAGTAACTTTCTCATAGCCTACATTTTCAAGCAGGGAATTCAGTTCATCCTCATTAGGAATATGAGGATTTTCACCATCGATATCCCACAGGCGGATCACTTTTCCCATGGTAGGATCCATGGCGCCATCAGAGACTTTTGACAGATCCAGTACCTGTTTTAAATATCCTGCTGTTTCGTCAGATACCGTCACAGTACTGCCGGCATTCCGATGCTGTACTATTGTAGAAAAATACCGCCATGATGATCAGCAAAAGAGCAATCAGACGCAGATAGAAATTTTGATTCTTCATGCTGTTTTCTCGCTTTCATTTATTAACTTTGACTAACTTTTAGAAGTGTAGCATTTTCTCTGACAGAAATCTACAATTAAAGCTACCTGTTAATGTTGTTTTTTTCTCATTAAGATAGCCCCGGGAGTAAATTCCCAGGGCTGATTCTGCTGCTGTAATAGTACATTGTTTTATGCAAAATAATTTCTGAAAGATTATAATAATTCAGAGTTCTGTGTAACTGTGATGGCATCAGGCAGTTACCTATTATTTTATATTTTTACAGTTACAAAAAATTAAATTGAAAGCACAACTTATTTTACTGTTACCGTAAATACCTTCTTAACACCATTGCAGGTTACTGTAATTTTGGCTATACCTTTTTTCTTTCCTTTGACAACACCTTTGGAACTTACAGTTGCAATTTTGCTGTTGCTGGATTTGTAGGTAATCTTTCCTGATGGAGTTACTTTTGCGGTGATTTTAGTTGTTTTTCCAACTTTCACATCTGCAGAGGTTTTAGTAAGTTTGAGGGATGGATTCTTAACTGTTACTTTGCATGTTGCCTTATATTCTCCGCATGTTGCGGTGATCACAGCTGTTCCTTTTGCTTTTGCTGTTATAACGCCTTTGCTGTTTACAGTTGCTACTTTTTTATTGCTGGATATCCATGTGACTTTATCCGTAAGGGTTGTTGTAAGCTTCAGAGAAGCTGTTGTCTGTCCTTTTGTATAAATAGTTTTTGCTGTGGAATTCAGTTTAAACTCAGCTTTTGTCTCACCATAAGTGAAAGTAAGATTGTTCTTATATCCGACAGCAGTTATTTCAAATACTGTTGCATCTGTTACCTGAAGATCTGTGAGGTCTAAAGTTCCATCTTCTTTTACGATAACCTTTGCGCCTCTTCCGGATGCGGCATATTCTGTATCGCCAACTTTCACTTTGCTGATACTCTTGAGATATGCGGAAAAATCTTCAGCAGATGAGCCTTCTGCTACGGTCAATTTTCTTTCTTTGACATCATAAGCTGCCGGCGTTTTGTCTGTTACTACAGTAAATTCTGCTACGATAGCCGCATAAGCTCCGCTCTCATCTGTGATCACAACTTTATGTATGCCAAGAGCCTGTGTTCCAACTGCAAGTTTGCCGTTAGTGCAAGAAACTTCTTTGCCATCTACTGTATATTTTGCTTTAAAATCAGCCGGAAGTTTCTGGTCAAAGGTAACTGTTGCGGAAACTTCTGTATTCATGATATCTGCGATGGTTGCTTTGATACCGGTAGTTGTCTGCACTTTTACATCCGGGACATCAAATGTAATCAGTCCTTTATCAGTATAGTAAGTTACACTGTCAATCGTTTTGCCCATGATTGATTTGTAATGCGCAGAGGAAATCGGACCTTCGTGAACTTCTGTTGTGTATCCTGTTCCCCAGGCAAGCATGCTTCCACGCCAGATATTCTCCAGATGGCGAAGACCATAATTGGTTCCGTCGGTAGTGTTTACAGTTACGCCGTAAATTTTATCTGTATTTGTATCGATTATTCCTGAGAAAGTCTCGTTGTCAAGATCCAGTTCATAATCACCGTAGGTTGTCTCTGTCTTAAAATCCGCTTTGATCTCAACTGTTTTTGTCTCTGCGCCTTTCATTGCGGAGAAAGAATAACTGCCATCTGCATTAACGGTGAGTTCTTTGTAATAAGATGGAGTTTCATTTAAAACATAATAGGAATAAGAAGCATTTTCAATCAGAGAATCTTTTCCGGTATAAGTGTTGCTGCTTGTCTGTCCTCTGTTTGTCACAGTAATCGTTACGGAATCGGAATCTGTTATCTGTTTTTGATCTTTCAGAACAGAAATATCACTGACTTTCACGGGAAAAGTAACGCCGGTGACATCAGTACCGTTCGGGTCCACATGGTAAGCGGAATTTCCATTCATCATACCGAAAGTTCTTGATTTGTTGAGGGTTGCAGAGGTAAATGCGTCAACCTTGACATCATTATTTTTCAGTTCTGCCTTATAGAAATCATCATATGGAATATTCATAAGTACATAAGCTTCTCCCTGCTGTGCCTCTGCTGCGAAAGCATTTTCTTCAGTGTCTGCTGTAAATTCTTCCTGCGCATCCTCTGTGGCAAATTCTTCAGAGATGGAAATCTCTGTATTGTCTGCAACTGCCTCATTATCTGTAAAATCAGCTGCTAAAGCTGTGTATGGCATACTGGTCATTGCTACTGTTGCACTCATTACAACAGGAGCTATCTTTTTAATAAGGTTTTTGTTTGTCATGGCTTTCTCCTCTTCTAAACATTTTATATTTGTGGAATCACTTTTACCAAAGGGAATAACTCTTACCAGAGGGTTAATTTTACTTTTTACCAAAAGGGAGTGACTTCTGCCAAAGATATTCGGTATTTGTCTAGTGAGTATTTGTTAGTTTATACTAACCTCGATAAGAATAGCATAAATAGAAAAAAATCTATCATTTTTTGGCAGTTTTATTGGACAAACTTTTTCAATAATAAAGCTGTTTTAAGTTGAAGACGATTTTGTTCTATGTTAAAATACTGAAGAAATTATGTTGCTGGGTGGAGTGAACAGTAACGAAATTATGCAATAAGATTACTTAAGGAAGTATTCTGTCTATGTGATTCGTCTATCTGTAAATTGTAAAATAGTGATAATTACTTATGACTGTAGTTTTTGTTTGAATCAAATGGCCAGAATCTTGGAGGAATTATATTATGAAGCAAAAAACAGCCTATTTAGGGCTTTTTTCCGCGGTAGCGATTATTCTGGGATATGTAGAATCACTGACTCCGGTATTTGCAGGAATTCCCGGAATCAAGCTTGGGCTTGCTAATCTGGGAGTGCTTTTTATCCTGAAAAAATATTCATTTAAAGAGGCTGCACTGGTTTCAGTTGTCCGCATTCTTGTGATTGGATTCATGTTTGGAAACCTGTTTAGTATCTTTTACAGCCTGGCAGGTGCAGCACTTAGTATGACTGTTATGACACTTATGTTAAAAAAGACCTCCTTCAGTCTGATCGGAGTCAGCGTTGCAGGAGGTGTCTCTCATAATATCGGCCAGCTGATTATTGCCATGCTGATCGTAAATAATGCAAGTGTACTTGTATATGCACCGGCATTGTTAGTGGCAGGTGTGGCTGCCGGTGTTGTGATTGGCGGGCTTACAAATGAAATCGTGAAGAGAATTCATATATAGTCGTTTTGTTACCTATTCTTCTTAGAGTTTGAACAGGCCCATAAAGCAGGATCAGCGGGGTCTTCGAGAAGAGTTACATCCTTGCCAAGCTTCATCTCATCTTCCATTGCTTCTGCCGTATTCTGAATCGCTTTGCCATGCCCGGTGAGTGCTGCAAAGGGTGCAAACTGGGCTGCCCGGTCATGCAGGGGCATTCTCACATGAGAGGATGATTCAGGATGAGGAAGATTGATAATGTCATCATATTTACGAGAGGAATGATTTGTCATATGGCTGTCAGGGACATATTTATTTTTAAAATCATTGTATTGCTTCTGGGAATCATTTATTGGTTTACTCAAGCTTTGTGACCTCCGATCCTTTGATTTCTGTCGACAGATGTTGCACCCTCTTCAAAATTTGTACCCTTTAATATGGCATTTTTTCCATACTTTTTCTTAATTTCCAGCATTGCATGCTGAAGTTTCTTTTCTTTCTGAAGCTTTGCTTCTTTTTCCTGCTTTTCTTTTTCAATGGCTGCATAATCAGTAAACAAATTTAGCTGCTCGTATGTTTCTTTAGGAACAACATCCTGCTCTTTTTTTACATGATTGGCAGTCAGTGTGATACGGCGGATCAACAACTCCGGATTCATAATGCAGTCATAAAGATTCAATGTACTGTCAATGATTTCGTAAGTTGAGGCGGTAAAACCAGATAGATTCTGAGTTCCGTGAGCATGTTTTGGAATACTTCTTCCGTAGCGGTCAATCGTAATCTCACCTTTGTAGTTCCTGCTGATTGCCGGGTTGGAAAGATTTTCTATATCATATCCTACGGTCAGAACTAACTGATCTGTCACCAGTCCTTTATCTACCAGATCAAGTGCCATCATCTCAGCCATTTCCCGGATGACAATTCTTGCTTTCTCGAATTTATAAGGATATTGAAGTACCTGCCCGGAACAGATACTGTTGTTTTCCGGCTTATAGGATTTGATTTCTGCAATAGTGCAGGGTTCCCAGCCCCAGGCATGGTCAATTAATAATTCTGCATTAATGCCAAAAAGCTTATAGAGTAATTCTTCATTATGATAATCATTTGGCTGCCCAATGGAACATCTGGCCACATCACCCATTGTCTTCATTCCGTTTTCTGCGAGTTTTCTGGCGTATCCACGTCCAACTCTCCAGAAATCAGTAATAGGCTCGTGATCCCACAATAATTGGCGATACTCCATTTCATCTAGCTGCGCAATACGGACTCCGTTCTCATCGGGTTCTACGTGTTTTGCCACAATATCCATGGCTATTTTACAGAGATATAAATTCGTACCGATTCCCGCGGCAGCAGTAAGTCCATGAGTATTCTGGATATCCTGAATGATCTTCTGGGTAAGCTGGCGTGCAGACATCTGATATATTTTCATATAATGTGTGATGTCTATAAAAATCTCATCAATAGAATATACGTGCATATCTTCCGGTGCAAAATATTTCAGATATGTCTGATATATTTTTGTACTGATTTCGATATATCTGGCCATTCTTGGCGGCGCTATATGATATGCTGCTTTCAGAGATGGATTACTTTTTAACTCAGTGTCGTCGCATGATTCATCTGTAAATCTGTGCCCGGGTGCTGATCTCAGACGTTCCTGATTTACTTTTCGGACTTTCTGTATAACTTCAAAAAGCCTTGCTCTTCCCGGAATCCCATAAGCTTTCAGGGACGGGGAAACTGCAAGGCATATAGTTTTTTCTGTACGGCTGGCATCTGCAACGACCAGATTCGTGGTCATAGGATCCAGCCCCATATCTTTGCATTCTACTGACGCATAAAAGGATTTCAGATCTATCGCGACATAAATATGAGATTCCATTTATTTATCCTCATTATAGATTAAAACATATTCTGAAAATATCTGCTTATTCTTTAACAACTATATTATCACAAGTATAAAAATATTTATATACCTAAAAAATATCCAATATCTGTTTTAATCTTCTTCTATATGATCACGTCCCTGATTAATAATCGTTCGTACGTGGTCATCTGCCAGGGAATAAAAAATAGATTTGCCTTCTCTGCGGCTTTTTACCAGTTTGTTCTGTTTCAGAATACGAAGCTGATGAGAAATTGCGGACTGAGTCATATTCAGTACTTTAGCAAGATCGCATACACATACTTCAGCTTCAAATAATACAAACAGAATACGGATTCTGGTGGAATCTCCAAAAACTTTGAATAATTCAGCCAGATCGTAAAGTTCGGTTTCTTCCGGTAATGTTTCGTTTACAATTTTTAACAGGTCTTCATGAACCTCACATCCTTCGCAAATTTCATCTTTACGTTCTTCCATTCTTTCACCTGTTCCTTTCTTTATATTATTACAAATGGTTACCGCCCACATTTCAGACACTAACCATATAGTTGCTTATAAATTTTTGTAACTGTTCAGTATCTTTATAGTTAGCCAGCTGAATAGTTATAATTTTTTCACAAACAATGCTCGGATTGCATTTAATACAGCAATGATCATAACACCTACATCTGCAAAGATCGCCACCCACATATTTGCGATACCTAATGCGCCAAGAATCAGGCAGAGAACCTTGATTCCGATGGCAAAATAGATATTCTCGTATACGATACGGATACATTTTCTTGCAATTTTGATAGCCTTTGAAATCTTAAGCGGATCGTCATCCATCAGAACGATGTCGGCAGCTTCAATTGCTGCATCAGATCCAAGCGCCCCCATGGCAATACCGATATCCGCTCTGGATAATACAGGAGCATCATTGATACCGTCACCTACAAATGCGAGTTTCTCTTTCTCTGTTTTCTTTGAGAGAAGTTCTTCTACTTTAGATACCTTGTCTGCCGGAAGAAGTTCGCTGTATACTTCCTGTATTCCAAGATCAGCGGCAACCTGATCTGCAACACGTTTGGAGTCACCTGTAAGCATAACTGTTTTTGTAATACCGGATTTCTTAAGTTCTGCGATAGCTTCTTTTGCATGAGGTTTTACGATATCGGAAATCAGGATATGTCCTGCATATTTTCCATCAACAGCCATGTGTACAACCGTTCCCATATGGTGGCATTCCTGATAGGAAATACCAAGTCTCTTCATTAATTTTGCATTTCCGGCAGCAATGGAAACACCGTCAACCTTTGCAATCACACCGTTACCACTGATTTCTTCAATATCTGTAACACGATTTCTATCAATTGGTTTTCCATAAGCTTTCTGAAGACTCTTACTGATCGGATGGGAAGAAGAGCATTCTGCAAGTGCTGCATATTCTATCAGTTTTTCATCTGCCATCTCATTATGATGGATGCCGCTTACTTCAAACACACCCTGTGTCATGGTTCCTGTTTTATCAAATACAACATATTTTGTCTGAGCCAGTGTCTCTAAATAATTGGAACCTTTAACCAGAACACCCTGATTGCTGGCACCGCCGATTCCTGCGAAGAAGCTTAACGGGATACTGATAACAAGTGCACATGGACAACTGATTACAAGGAAAGTAAGTGCTCTGTAGATCCAGTCCCCCCACATTGCAGGTTTTCCCATAATCAGCAATACGATTGGAGGAATAATCGCAAGTGCAAGTGCTCCGTAACATACAGCCGGTGTATAGTACTTGGCAAATTTAGAAATAAAATTCTCGGATTTTGATTTTCTGGAGCTTGAATTCTCTACGAGTTCCAGAATCTTGGATACAGTAGATTCACCAAATTCCTTTGTTGTGCGGATTTTTAAAAGACCAGTCATATTGATACATCCACTGATTACTTCATCTCCCACTTTTGCGTTGCGCGGGAGGCTCTCGCCTGTCAGTGCGCTGGTATTTAATGTAGAAGTGCCTTCTGTGATCACACCATCAATCGGTACTTTCTCACCTGGCTGTACAACGATGATCGTTCCAATCTCAACCTCATCCGGATCAACCTGTTCTAACTTACCATCCTGTTCTACGTTCGCATAATCAGGGCGGATATCCATCAGTTCACTGATATTTCTGCGGCTCTTTCCTACCGCATAGCTCTGGAAAAGCTCTCCAATCTGATAGAAAAGCATAACCGTGGTACCCTCTGTATAGTCACCCAGAAGAATAGCGCCTATGGTAGCCACAGCCATCAGAAAGTTCTCATCAAATACCTGTTTATTTCTGATACCTTTTAATGCTTTCTTCAGAATATCATGACCAATAATCAGATATGGAATCATGAAAAGCCCAAATCTCAGGTAAGTTCCAAATTTCTGATGTTCATCTATCGGAAGTCCTGAAAAAACGACCACCAGAATCAGTGATATGATGATTCTGACAAGCATTTTCTTTTGCTTCTTGTTCATATTCTATGTCCTCCCCGTTTTTATGTTGTATCCATTATTTGTATCTATAGCAGTTCTGTAAAAGTTACTATATTTAATCCCGCGAAGCCGTCTTAAAAATTATGGTATAAATTCCCGGATATATGATAAAAGCAGGACTGTTGCATTAAATATTTCCGGCAAGCCATATGCCGTAAAAGTGATTCTTTATGCAACAGTCCCTGGAATCATTTGAAATTAAAGGAAAATCTCGCAGTCGTCTTCTACTTTCTTACAGTTCTTTAATACGTCCTTCATAACTGCTTTCGGATCCTGTCCGTCTTCGAATTCAACGATCATCTTCAGCATCATGAAGTTAACAGTTGCATCCTTAACACCTGTTGTATTCTTAGCAGCTTCCTCCATTTTGTTTGCGCAGTTTGCACAGTCTACATCAATCTTATAAGTCTTCTTCATAATATATTTTCCTTTCTGACTCATATTTTTATATTAATATATGAGCACTTGTTCATTTGTTTGATTTTATTATAGCATGCTTTCCTGTTCTGTCAATAGTTTTTCACAGATTTCTTTACGGAAATACAAATTTATGTTATAATTCATCACAATAAAGCAAAAGGAGGATCCTGGTATGGCGATACATGAATCTGGAGAAGACTATCTTGAAGCGATCCTTATGATAAAGGAGAGAAACGGAAACGTCCGTTCTATTGATGTGGCACATGAACTTTCTTTTTCCAAACCAAGTGTCAGTGTTGCGATGAAGAATTTAAAAGTAAATAATTATATCACGGTTGATGAGAATGGATATATCAATCTCACTGAAACCGGACAGGAAATTGCAGACAAGATTTATGAAAGACACAAATTTCTGACTAACTGGCTCACTTCAATCGGAGTTGATCCGGAAGTTGCTGCTGAGGACGCATGTAAGATGGAACATGCAATCAGCTCAGAGAGTTTTACAGCTATTAAGAAATTTATTGCAGACGTACAGTAATCAATGAATTTATATGAGTAACTGTAGGGGGCTATAATTATTTAGCTGTAAGCAAGCGCACTACGAATGATAAAACATTGTTTTACTTTACTCACAGAATTAAAATGAAAAAGAACCATATTCCCGGTCTATCGTATAGATAGTTTCAACCTCACGATGATGCCGGTCAAATATGGTTCTCTTTATTTAAATTTCCTCTTCTTTCGGAAGAAGATTTCTCATACTTCTTAAACTGATTGTCAGTGTTGAAAGGTTATGAAGCAACGCTGAGGTAGTCGGCATAATTACACCGGTCACTCCAAGTGCGATCAGACCACCATTGACACCAATGATCGTTCTGTAATTATTATGGATACGTTTCATCAAAGCGGTGCTCAGTTTTTTTAATGTAACAATCTCATGAAGATTATCCGCTGAAATTGTTACATCAGCAATCTCACGCGCGATAGCTGCACCATCACTGATAGCAATGCCTATGCTTGCAGAAGATAATGCCAGGGAATCATTAATTCCATCACCAATCATAATAACTTTATGACCAAGTTTCTTCTCCTTTTCTACGAAGGAAGCCTTATCTTCAGGGAGAACTTCAGAATAATATTCGTCTACTCCGACACGTTTTGCAATAGCTGCCGCTGTACGTTCACTGTCACCGGTCATCATAACAACTTTTGTGATTCCGGCTTCCTTTAACTCACGTACTGCATCTGCTGCCTCCTCACGAAGAGAATCTTCCACACAGATAACTGCCGCAAGCCTGCTTTCGATTGCAAGGTATAAATGAGAACATTCTAACGGAAGATGTTCAAATCTATTCTTCATTCCTTCCGGAATCACACACTTCTCATCTTCCATTACAAAATGCCAGCTTCCGATTACGGCTTTCTTGCCTTCAATAGTAGTAGAAATACCATGAGCTACAATATATTCTACTTTGGAGTGCATTTCCTCATGGACAAGATTTCTTTCTTTTGCGGCATTTACTACGGCCCTTGCCATAGAGTGAGGGAAATGTTCTTCCATACATGCTGCAATACGCAGAAGTTCATCTGCACTCAGTTCATCATTGAAAGATACAACATCAGAAACTATCGGTTTTTCCTTGGTAAGCGTACCTGTCTTGTCAAATACGATTGTTGTGGCATCTGCCATTGCTTCCATGTATTTTCCACCTTTTACAGTGATACTGTGAGTACTTGCTTCTCTGATTGCTGACAATACTGAAATAGGCATGGCAAGTTTCAGTGCACAGGAGAAATCTACCATGAGCACTGCCAGAGTTTTGGTCATATTTCTGGTAATCAGATAAGTTGCAGCTGTGCCTGCGAGAGTGTATGGAACAAGTCTGTCTGCCAGATGTTCGGCATTACTCTCTACAGAGGATTTCAGTTTCTCAGAATCCTCGATCATACCGACGATTTTTTCATAACGGCTGGATCCTGCGGCTTCCTTTACCTGGACAGTAATCTCACCCTCTTCGAGAACAGTTCCGGCATAAGCAAAGCTTCCCTCTGCTTTACGGACTGGCTGTGATTCACCGGTAAGAGAAGTCTGGTTGACCATTGCCTCTCCGGCAACAACATTTCCGTCAAATGGAATCACATTTCCCATATGTACACGAACATGATCCCCCGCTTTAATGCCGGAAACAGGTACAAGAACTTCCTGACCTTCTGGATTTACAAGCCATACCTTTTCTGCATGAATAGACATACTTCTCGCAAGATCGTTTACAGATTTCTTATGTGTCCACTCTTCGAGAATCTCACCAATTCCAAGCAGGAACATCGTAGAACTTGCGGTATTGATATCACTACGAAGCATAGACACACCGATTGCAGTCGCATCCAGAACAGGAACTTCCAGTTTGCCTTTCATCAGAGTGCGTACTCCATGGTAAATATATTTACAGGATTTAGCTGTAGTGATCACCATACGTACCGGGTATGGCAGAAACATTTTATTTAATGCATGTAATACTACAGAATTGATTAGTTTTTCTTTGTATGTCTCATTTAATTCACGTCCGGAATTCTCCAGAACAGAATCTGACACCCGGGCTGTCTCATAAGAAAATCTGCTCAACAGATGGATCAGCTCTTCTCTGCTTCCAGAGTAATAAACAGTCACATCCTGTGTTCTTACATAAACGGAAGCTTTGCTGATATTTTTCTGTTCCTCCAGATAGTACTGCAGGATATCTGCCTGTCTGTAAGTCATGTGCTTCTGAGCAAGATGAATACGGATTCTCCCTTTGATTTCATGCTTAATAGCAAATTTCATTATTCTTCGCTGCCTTCTTCGTTTGTTTCTTCTGTCTCTTCTTTAAAATCTGCTGTATCTTCTATTGTTTCTTCAGCTGCATCTTCTACAACTTCCTCAGCTGCTTCTCTTTCTTCGTTGATCTGCTGTGCTTCAGCGTAAATGTCTTCAGCATTTTCCTGAATTGTGGAAGCTGTTTTGATAATGCAGGATTTCGCACGTAAAACGGCTGCTGTGCAGTTTGTATATAATTTCTTGGCATCTTTACTTGTAAGAACTTTAATACTTGCTGTTCCAAAAGCTACTCCTGCTGCGAAGATTCCTGTTTTTTTGCGTCAAATTTAATCATTATTTTGTCCTCCTTTTCGACATCAGGTTATTTTTATTTCATGTATTATACAACCAAAATTTTCTGATTTCTACTGTTTTTTCCTTGTTGAGAAACATTATCATCTCAATGTTTGAAACGAGACTGCTCAAGTCAATCGGATATTTGCAATTGAAGCAGGTAACTTATTTGATTCGGTTAAAAACTGATGTAAAAAAGCCACTGAAAAATCTATATGATATATCTTCCAGCGACCTTTTCTTCTCTATCTTAATATTACTTATTTTCACTGTTTAAAGTCACAGGAATTTACAAACATTCTTTCAATTTCCTGGTTATCAATGTATCCGCAGGCTTTGAGCCCTGCCAGAACTACATTATTAAAATTGTCTCTTGATAATTTCTGGACTGTATTATCATCCAGTTCGATCGTGCAGACACTCTCGTCTTTACAATCCGGATTTCTTACGATCTTATACATATTTCTTCTGCTGATCGCACCGATTTCTTCTAAAAGATTTACCATGCGGTATACCGTAGCTGATCCAATGCCCGGATCCAGGCGGGATGCATTGTAATAAATTTCTTTGCAGCAGGAATACTCATTCTCAAGAATGACTTCCAACAACATTCTTCTTTGTTTGGTAATCCTGCATCCTCGCTTTTTAACTTCTGGATTACAACATCTTTCTGCATCTGGGTTCTCTGGTAATTGGGTTCTTCACAATTTCTTTGCCTTTGTAATGCTGCTGCTCCCAAAATCACATCATCCTTCCGCTTAATTTATTCCTGTTAATCGTCTGTTTGTAACTGTTTAGTATCCTTGTGAGATAGTAGACTTCTAAATAATTACGGCTGCTCTTTGATCAATGGCATCCCCTGCAATGACTGCAGTCACCACCACATGATGATTTACCGCTTTTTTTATCCTTTACGATTCCTCTTACAATGAGTCCGACGATCAAAACTAAAATTGCTCCTACAACAAAAGTTCCCATAACCGACACCTCCTGCCGACTTTTTTTGTTACTCCATATAGTATAATCTATTCTACTCAGTACAATATCTACTTCACATGATACATAGATAGGTATACTATTGCAACTGATTATTTTATCAGATCCCACATCACTGAAGGACGCAGGCTCTGGTTTGCTTACTATTTATCTGGCCTTTGCCATACCTTTTACATTAACGTTAAGGCTTTCACTCTCTTTATATGGTCTGAATAACAGATATAAGAAAGCTACAATGATTGCGAATGCAACAACTGTCCAGATGCCAAATCCACCACCTGTAAGCAGAGTACCAATCTGATAGATGCAAAGAGAAACAAGATATGCAAGTCCGCATTGATATCCAATTGCAAAGAAGAACCATTTTGTATTGTTCATCTCTCTCTTAATTGCGCCCATAGCTGCAAAGCAAGGAGCACACAGAAGGTTAAATACTAGAAATCCATAAGCTGCGATTGGTGCCATAGCTGCTGTCAGGTTACCCCAGATTTCAGCGCCATCTTCTGCAACTTCTGCAAATCCATAAAGCATACCAAATGTTGCTACGACATTCTCTTTTGCGATCAGACCTGTAACGGCTGCAACAGCCATCTTCCAGCCTTCACCGGCTTTTGTCCAGCCAAGTGGTGCAAAAATCCATGCGATTGCACTACCAATTTTAGCAAGAATACTTGAATTCAGTTCCTCAACCATGCCGAAGCTTCCGCCTTCCCATCCGAAGCTCATTAAGAACCACAGAATGATTGTTGAAAGAAGGATGATTGTTCCGGCTTTCTTGATAAAGGACCAGCCTCTTTCCCACATACTTCTTAAGATATTGCTTACTGTTGGCCAATGGTATGCAGGAAGCTCCATAACGAACGGAGCCGGATCACCAGCAAACATTTTGGTTTTCTTTAAGATGATACCGGAGCAGATAATTGCTGCAATACCTACGAAATAAGCACTTGTTGCAACCCATCCGCTGTTTCCGAAGAAAGCACCTGCGATCATAGCAATGATCGGAAGTTTTGCTCCGCAAGGAACGAATGTAGTTGTCATGATTGTCATCTTTCTGTCACGGTCATTCTCAATTGTACGGGAAGCCATAACACCAGGAACACCACATCCACTACCAATCAGCATTGGGATGAAAGATTTACCTGAAAGACCGAATTTACGGAAAATTCTGTCCATGATGAATGCAACACGAGCCATGTATCCACAAGACTCAAGAAATGCAAGGAATGCAAACAGTACAAGCATCTGCGGCACGAAACCAAGAACAGCTCCGACACCAGCTACGATACCATCAAGAATCAGTCCCTGTAACCATGCTGCACAGTTAACAGATTCAAGAACAGATTCAATTGCCGGCGGGATAATATCTCCAAACAGAACATCATTTGTCCAGTCTGTGAGATATGTACCTACTGTAGTTACAGATACATAATATACAATAAACATGATCACTGCAAAAATCGGAAGCGCAAGCCATCTGTTTGTGACGATACGGTCAATTTTATCAGATGTAGAAAGTTTATCTTTTCTTGCTTTAGTCAGACACTGACCAATGATAGAAGAAATATAAACATATCTTTCGTTTGTGATAATACTTTCTGTATCATCATCAAACTCATCTTCCATTTCTTTAATCTCGGCAGACACATCTACAGAAGTCTTCATCTGCTCTTTGATCTTATCATCTCTTTCAAGAAGTTTAATTGCAAAGAATCTCTTTTGTTCTTCTGTAACCACACCAGTTAGTTTATCTTCAACTGCACCGATAATCTCTTCTGCCTTATCGCAAAATTCATGAACAGGAGTAACTTTCTTGTGGCTCTGAGCGATAGAAACTGCTTTATTTGCTGCCTCTGTGATTCCTGTTCCTTTCAGAGCGGAAATGGTAACTACTTCACAGCCAAGTTTCTTTTTCAGTTTGTCGACATGTATCTTATCGCCGTTTTTCTCAACGATATCCATCATGTTGACAGCCATGATGACTGGAATACCAAGCTCCAGAATCTGTGTTGTCAGATACAGGTTACGCTCGATGTTGGTACCATCAACGATGTTGATAATCGCATCTGGTTTCTCCTGAAGGATGTAATTTCTTGCAACTACTTCCTCAAGTGTGTATGGTGATAAAGAATAGATACCTGGTAAGTCAGTGATAATGACATCTTTATGTCCTTTTAACTTACCCTCTTTCTTCTCGACAGTTACACCTGGCCAGTTACCTACAAACTGATTTGAGCCGGTCAGTGCATTGAACAATGTCGTTTTACCGCAGTTCGGATTACCTGCGAGTGCAATTTTTACTGACATAATCTCTCTCCTCTATTTTTTTGATATCTTTTTTATCAGATCTTTCAGTTACCGATTTCTCTTAGAGTTTTTCATATGTTTTTATTCTATCGGTAATTATTAGCTCATACCAACTATTAGTTAATTCTAATTCTTAGTTTTGGTTAACTATTAGATAGAACTAATTGTTAGAAAGACCTAACATAATGTCAAAAAAAATTATTCTACAATAATCATTTCGGCATCTGCTTTACGTAAGGATAATTCATATCCTCTTACAGTTACTTCTACAGGATCTCCCAGAGGTGCAACTTTTCTTACATAAATCTCCACGCCTTTGGTAATTCCCATATCCATGATTCTGCGCTTTACCGGACCTTCTCCGGTGAGCTTCTGGACTTTAATTGTCTCTCCAACACGGACTTCCTTTAATGTCTTCAAGTTTCTTTCCCTTCTTTCCCTAGAGTTTTATTTCTTTTTTTCAGGAAGAAATTATGGATTAAACCATAATTTTATTTGCCATATCTTTTCCAATGGCAACCCTGGATTCTTTAACATTGACGATCAGGCTTCCGTTAATCTCAGAAACAACTGTGACAACTACTCCTACTACAAATCCGAGCTCTTCAAGATGTCTCTTAACTTCTTCTTTGCCACCGATCCTTTTGATTGTAAAAGGTTCACCGGCACTTACCATTGATAACGGCATTTCTTCATCCCTTCTTTGCATTTAATAAATGATAAACATTTTCTTTACCATGTGGTTAGTGTATTCTAATTTTTGTTAGATGTCAATAACTTTAATGATATTTTTATTGAAAAAGTTTTTCATCTGCAAACATTAATAAATTTTATCATTTATTCGTTGCTATATTACTGCAATCTGCATAATAATTAAACTTCATTATGTATTCGATATGTAGTGCTGATATCGCAAAGCAGTCAATGTTTCAGGTTTCTTAATTAATTTTACAATTCGTCGCTTAGCAGCAACGTGTTTCAAGAATACCATTCAGTGCATTTCCGCTGCTGGTATGGCAGCGAACGATATCTGTAGAAGAACCAACTTCATCCAAAGCGCACTTTACCATTTTATGAGATACAGTATTTGTAAAAAGTACGAGCAGATCCGGACATCCTATTTTTTTACTAAAGTCTGCCTCCATCTGTGTGAATACTTTACATTTGCATTTATAAGATTTACATATTTTCTTATACTGTGCCACCATACGGTCATGTCCACCTACGATTACGATACTCATATATTGTCCTCCTGGTTTTAGTATATTTTATGAGTGTTATATTATAGTTATGCGTTCTTATAGTGTTAGTAGTTATTTACCTCTAACTGTAAGTTAGTATAAACTAACATATCGTTTTTGTCAATACATTGCAATAAAATATATGCATTTAAAATAAAGTATATTGAAATACTATGAAATATGCAGTTAAGAAGATAAAACCATCCGTTTTGCTATATGTCTCTACAACAAATAACTAACTAATTGCTCTTTATAATAGAAGCAAGGGACTTGCCTGGCTTCTATTAAATTAATTATTCGTGTTTATCTGATCGATAAAATAAACAAAAAGACCACCATACTTTCTTGTATAATGGTCTCTTTAGGTGATCATCTTAGAGCGTGTTTGAAAAAGGTTTTCTGCAAAATATTTTGCAAATTATGGAAGTGCAACATGCTCTAAAATTCCTGTAAGATGAGCAATCGTTATTCCATAATTCGTCATTGGTACATATTGATTTCTGGCTTTATCAATACGGTACATTACATATTTGCGATTAAACATACAGGCACCGCATTGGATGATCAGATCATATTTAGTAAGGTCATCAGGAAAATCTGTTCCGCTTACCAGACTTACATCCAGTTTCTCTCCAAAACGTTTTTTGAGCATTCGCGGAATCTTGACTCTTCCGATATCTTCCTTCAGAGGTGCATGGGTACAGCATTCTGCAATGAGAACATGTGAATTTTCATTAAGAGTATCAATTGCCTTTGCGCCTTCTATATAATATGGTAAATCTCCCTTGTATGCCGCAAAAAGAACTGAAAAAGAAGTCAGCATACTCTCCTTTGGTTTATTTTCATATACATAGGAAAATACCTGCGAGTCTGTAATGATTAATTTCGGAGGTACTGCGAGATTCTCCAAGGCTGACAGATACTGATCTGTTGTCACACTCATTACCAGGCATTTTTTATCCAATAGTTCTCTTAAGGTTTGCACCTGCGGTAATATCAGTCTCCCCTTTGGTGCCTGAATGTCCTGTGGCATCACAAGCAGAACCAGATCACCGGTATCAACCAGATCACCGGTAATCATCCTGTTTCCATATCCTTCCGGAATACTTCGGGCAAGCAGTTCCTTCAAATTACGGATTCCCTCTCCTGTTTTAGCACTGATCAGACAGACTTTTTCCTTTGTGTTCTTTTGAATCAGGTGAGCAAGTTTTTCTTTTTGTTCCTGCGTGTACAGATCTATTTTATTGAGAACGGGAATCACAGGCGTATTTTTCTCTTTAAAGTAACGATACCATTTTAATTCCTGCGACATTTCTTCCTCACAGAAGAGAATAATTGCCAGGTCCGTCTTCTGCGCTGCAAGTTCTGTTTTTTCGATACGTAAAGCTCCAAGCTCACCTTTATCATCAAATCCCGCCGTGTCGATCAGGACGCAGGGACCGAGAGGGTAAATTTCCATAGCCTTGTATACAGGATCCGTAGTAGTTCCCGCAACATCTGCTACAATAGATACTTTCTGTCCGGAAAACGCATTGATAAATGAAGATTTTCCGCTGTTCGTTTTTCCAAAGATTCCAATATGCAGACGATTTGCAGAAGGTGTTTCATTTAATGTAACAGCCATATTTTTTTCCTTTCACAATATAATAAGTCAAACGAATAAAATCATTCGCGTTTGCGACGTGGCTCTACACTGGATAACTGTTTCGCAGCTGATTTCTGTCAGAATCTGAAATCACGCTGCCCATTTACGATGTCTGCCAGATGTTCTTCTGTAAGCCTCTTTACTTTTTCACTTGGAATATTTTCGAGTTCATTCTGAATCAGTTCCAGACCGACTTTCTTAGTTTCAGGACTTGCATAATCCTGTAAATATTCCATTAAAGTCATTAAGGCATTTGGATGACAGCAGTTTGAAATCTGTTTACTTTTGCACA
Source organism: Blautia sp. HCP3S3_B11 (assembly GCF_052064435.1). NCBI lineage: Bacteria > Bacillati > Bacillota > Clostridia > Lachnospirales > Lachnospiraceae > Blautia > Blautia sp. HCP3S3_B11. Next base: position 32,769 of record NZ_JBQHVP010000002.1, on the reverse strand, counting down.
ATGACATAAAACGGTCACCGGTTCTTCCGGCTCTGTAACAGGCGGTACAAAAGCTTGGGATGTCTCCCATATTCATCAGCCAGTTTACGATCTCATCAAGCGTGCGCTGATCGCTGACATCAAACTGAGCAGATGTAACCTCATCTTCCGTTTCAGGCTTATCATATCCACCGACACTGGTTCTTGAAGCTCCACTAATCTGAGAAACACCCAAAGGAAGAACTTTCTCACGAACAGCCTGACTCTCTCTTGTTGAAATAATCATACCTGTATATGGAACAGAGATTCGGATCAGTGCACAGATTTTTGCAAAAATCTCGTCGCTGATACTGTTGTCAAATGTAGACGGATCAATGTCATCCGCATGTTTGATACGTGGCACACTAATCGTATGCGGTCCTACACCATGAACTGCTTCCAGATGTTCCGCATGCATCAGAAGTCCTGCAAATTCATATCTGTAAAGTTCCAGTCCGAACAATACACCTAAACCGACATCATCAATACCGCCTTCCATCGCGCGGTCCATTGCCTCTGTGTGATATGCATAGTTATGTTTCGGTCCTGTTGGATGAAGCTTTTCGTAGCTTTCTTTATGATATGTTTCCTGGAAAAGAATATAAGTACCGATTCCGGCTTCTTTTAATTTACGGTAATTTTCTACTGTTGTAGCTGCAATATTTACATTTACACGACGGATTGCACCATTTTTATGTTTGATACTATAGATCGTTTTGATACATTCCAGAATATATTCAATCGGGTTATTGAGCGGATCTTCACCCGCCTCAATAGCGAGTCGCTTATGTCCCATATCCTGCAATGCGGTAACTTCTTTTACAATTTCTTCCTGTGTTAATTTCTTACGGGCGATGTGCTGGTTTTTCTTATGATACGGGCAGTACACACAGCCATTTACACAATAGTTAGACAGATACAGAGGCGCAAACAAAACAATTCTGTTTCCGTAGAATTCTTTCTTGATTTCCGCTGCCAGATCATACATCTCCTGAATTTTCTCAGGAATTGGACAGGCAAGAAGAACAGACGCTTCTCTGTGCGTAAGACCTTTACATTCTTTTGCTTTCGCAAGAATCTGATCAATCAGTTCCACATTCTCCTTGTTTGCGTCTGCATAGGCAAGGGTTTCCCGGATTTCCTCGTCGGAAATGAATTCTTCTGCTTTTAATGATTTTGGATTATACATAGTTTTTTTTCCTTTCTTTTCGGTCAGGAGCTTTTTTATCAACTGCTTTCCGATTAGTTTTTATTTTTCTATATTCAGTTTTATATTCCGCATACTGCGGATGCTTAAGTTATTCAGAAGTGACTCTTTTTGTAAAACATTCTGGATCTTCAGAAAAATCAGTTTTACATTCAGATTTTATAATCGCCTCTGTCCGTCACTACTTCATAACCAATGCTCTTCATTCTTGCTGCCATACAGGCCTTACATTCTGCTGCTTCGTCACCGGTGCAGATTTTGTTATCATAAAGTTTGTATTTATCTCTGACATTAACCGGAGAAAGGTTAGGCATTACGACGTTTCCGCCAGCCAGAATTCCCTTCTCTCTTCCTTTAGGATCAATTGTTCCAAGTGCAGTTGTTGCTGGCAGAAGAACATGTGGATGAATCAGTCTGATGATTGATAATAATCTCAATGTCAGATTCAGTGTCCCAGCAGGCTGATCTGCAAACGGAGTATCTTTATGGGGAATAAAAGGTCCGATGCCAACCATTTCAGGTTTCAATTCTTTAATAAACAGAAGATCCTGATAAAGGGTGTCTACCGTTTGTCCCGGTGATCCTACCATAAATCCACAACCGGTCTGATAGCCGATCTTTTTCAGAATTTTCAGGCAACTTTTTCTGTTGTTTAAAGACATCTGTTGTGGATGGAGTTTTCTGTAATGTTCTTCATCTGCAGTTTCGTGTCTTAACAGATATCTGTCGGCTCCGGCATTAAAATATGCCTGATAACTTTTATCACTCTTCTCACCAATGGATAAAGTTACTGCACAGTCCGGATATGCTGATTTAATTTCCTGAACGATGTGGCAGATCTTCTCATCTGTATAATAACAATCCTCTCCTCCCTGCAATACAAATGTACGAAAACCCAGATTCCATCCGGTTTCACAGCAGGATAGGATCTGTTCTGTTGTAAGGCGATATCTGTCGGCTTTTGCATTCGCACAGCGGATGCCACAATAATAACAGTTATTTTTACAATAATTAGTAAATTCGATCAGACCGCGAATGTATATTTTATTTCCATAGATCTGTGTCGCTGTCTGCTGTGCCTTTTTATGAAGTTCCTGTATCAGAAAGGAATCTTGTGTCTGTAAAATCGCACCCAATTCTTCCCTTGAAATACTTTGCGTATTTTGGATACTCTCTAACATTTTTAAATCTGCTGACACTATGTAATCCCCCTCTGGTTATATGTTTTCTGCCTTTTTTGAGCAAACTGTTTTTGCAGAAATCCCTGCAAGCCGCCCGATTTTTCCTGTCATTGCATTAATCATATCCTGGGGTGCATCCATCGCCACGCTGATAATATTAACACCACGCTGTCTGTATGGGATTCCCATTCTTCCTATGATATATTCACCATATTCGTGAAGAATCTGATTCAGCTCTTTCACAGAATCAGGCTCTTCAACTATAATTCCAATCACCGCAATTCTGCTCGCCATAGAAACACCTCATTTCAGAAATTTTCTCAGATAATTTTCAAAATTAATATGTACAGAAATTTACAACTCTCTGAATCTGATGACTGATCGAATAATAGTCGTATCCATAAACTCCAGTCATCCATCCTGCATACTGAGCCTCCGGATCATAGTAAAGGCCATTTATTTCTACCCAGCAATGGCGTGTAAACCCATCTGCCGCTCCATCTCTGCTTCCGGGTACTCTGCCGCAAACCATATATGGAGTATATCCTACCTCACGTGCAAGAGCTGCAAAAATACAGGAATATCATTATCTGTCGCTTGCACCTGAAGTACTGGCACAGTCAAAATACCTGCCATTAATAAAACAAAAAAGATTTTTTTCAGTGGCTTCATAAGCTTTCTCTCCCTCATCTATAAGTTTGTAGCATAAGCAGCAAAAGCTGTTTCTTTTATGTGTTTATAAAAGAATTGTACCAAAAATATCATCTGATTTCCATATTTTTATTGCTTTTTTACAAAAAAAATACTGTCATCTGAAGCTTTTACATTCAGATAACAGTATTCACAACATCATATATTTTTCCTGTCAGAATACGCCGATGGATAATCAGCCTAATTTCTTGCCGGTGAGCATTTCATAACTCTGAAGATATTTTTCAATCGTCTTGTCTACGATATTCTGTGGAAGAGTCCAGTTATTGTCCGGATTCGCTTTCAGCCAGTCACGGGCAAACTGTTTGTCAAAGGACGGCTGTCCATGTCCTGGTTCATAGCCTTCTGCCGGCCAGAAACGAGAGCTGTCAGGTGTAAGCATCTCATCACCGATTACCATATTTCCCTCTTCATCCAGTCCAAACTCAAATTTGGTATCTGCGATGATAATTCCTTTGCTTAATGCATATTCTGCACATTTCTTGTAAAGTGCAATGGTATTATCACGAAGTTTTGCTGCTAATTCTTCTCCTCTTCCCGGGAAATATTTCTCAAGGTGAGCAATACTCTGCTCATAGGAAATGTTTTCATCATGATCACCAATCTCTGCCTTTGTAGACGGAGTATAGATAGGCTCAGGAAGTTTGTCTGATTCTTTCAGGCCTTCCGGTAACTCAATACCACAGACTTTACCGGTTTTCTTGTAGCTTTCCCAGCCGCTTCCGGTAATGTAACCACGTACGATACACTCGATTGGCAGCATCTCAAGCTTACGGCACATCATACTGTTTCCATCAAATTTCTCCTGCTGGAAGAATTCAGGCATATCTTTTACATTTACAGAAATCATATGGTTCGGCAGAATATCTTCTGTCATGTCAAACCAGAATTTGGACATCTGAGTCAGTACAGTTCCTTTCTTTGTTACCTGATTATTCAGGATAACATCAAAGCAGCTGATGCGGTCTGTTGCAACCATGATCAGGCTGTCACCGTTGTCATAAATCTCACGTACTTTACCTTCTTTGATTGGTTTCATTTCCTGCATTTTTTCGCACCTCAATATTCTTATGTACTTTTGTTCGGTTCGCACCGAAATTACTGTATTACCGTACCACCATCTCTGTAAGGTTGTCAATACGCTGAATTTTATTTAGGTACACTGATAAAATGTTGGGACTTGATTTAACTGAATCAAGTAAGTCCCCTGCTTCAATTGCGAATATCCGATTGACTTAATTATTCATCACGAGCCCATCCATAAGAATATTTTACCGCCTTATTCCATCCTTTTATCTTCTGCTGTCTGGTTTCATCTGTGATAGATGGATAAAATTTCTGATCAATGGACCAGTTTTTACGCACTTCTTCCTTACTGCTCCAATAACCTACTGCCAGTCCGGCCAGATAAGCGGCCCCCATTGCAGTTGTTTCCACACAGCATGGGCGGTTGACTGGTGCATTGATAATATCGGCCTGTGTCTGCATCAGGAAATTGTTGGCACTGGCTCCGCCATCTACTTTCAAAGAAGCCAGATTGATACCTGAATCTGCTTTCATGGCATTTAATACATCATTTACCTGGTAGGCAATAGATTCCAGAGTTGCACGAATGACGTGATATTTATTTACACCGCGGGTAATTCCTACGATAGTTCCCCTTGCATACTGATCCCAGTGAGGTGCTCCCAGTCCGGTAAATGCCGGTACTACATAACAGCCATGCGTATCTGATACTTTATTTGCCATATATTCTGAATCTTCGGAAGAATCGATTACTTTTAATTCGTCACGCAGCCATTGAATTGCAGCACCTGCAACAAAAATAGAACCTTCCAGGGCATAAGTGACTTTTCCATTCAGTCCCCAGGCAATTGTAGTTACAAGGCCATTTTCTGAAAATACTGGTTTGTCTCCTGTATTCATCAAAAGAAAACAACCGGTGCCATAAGTATTTTTTGCCTCACCCGCGCTAAAGCATGTCTGTCCAAATAAAGCTGCCTGCTGGTCACCTGCTGCCCCTGCGATTGGGATTGCCCCTCCAAAAACTGACGGATCTGATTTTCCATAAATGCAGCTGGACGGCATTGGTTTCGGAAGCATGGATTTAGGAATACCAAGTTCATCAAGGATCTCCTGATCCCATTGCAAAGTATTAATGTTAAACAGCATCGTTCTTGAGGCATTGGAATAATCGGTAACATGTACTTTTCCCTTTGTCAGTTTCCAGATCAGCCAGGTTTCTACTGTGCCGAATAAAAGCTCTCCCTTCTCTGCCTTCTCCCTGGCTCCATCCACATAGTCAAGAATCCATTTTATTTTGGTTGCTGAGAAATAAGCATCTATTACCAGCCCGGTTTTTTTACGGAATTTCTCAGTTAATCCTTTAGCTTTCAGTGAGTCACAGTATTCTGACGTTCTGCGGCACTGCCATACAATAGCATGATAGACAGGTACTCCGGTATTCTTGTCCCATACGATTGCCGTCTCACGTTGATTAGTAATTCCGATGGCTGCAATCTGTGAGGCATCTGCTCCGATCTTAGTCATTGCCTCTACAGCAACACCAAGCATACTGGCCCATATTTCATCTGCGTCATGTTCCACCCAGCCTGGTTTTGGAAAATACTGTGTGAATTCTCTCTGGGCTACACTGCAGCGTTCTCCTTTTTCATTGAATAAAATGCAGCGGTTGCTGGTTGTTCCGGCATCCAGCGCCATAATATACTTTCCCATAAAACCCTCTCTTTTTTCTTATCAGTCTATAAATAACCATACCACAAACAGAAGTCAGTTGCTATTATTTTTTGTTCATGTTATGATGCAGTCATAAAAAATTGAGAAAGATGGTAAAACTCTTGAAGAAAAAAGAAATCATTTTTATAAGTGCTATTCTTATTCTGGCACTTGCGTTGTGGGGTGGTATGTCTTTTGTAAATAAAGGCAGGCATGGATCTATTAAAATCACAGTAGATGGGCAGGAATACGGTACTTATTCTTTGTCAAAAGATCAGATTATTAAAATCAATGATACTAACGTATGCGAAATTAAAGATGGAAAGGCATACATGCTCTCGGCTGACTGTCCGGATCATTTATGTATGAAGCAGAAATCAATCGATGAAAAAGGAGGCACTATCGTATGCCTCCCTAATAAGGTTGTTATTGAAGGTAATAAAAGCTCGGATTCAGGAGATACGAATCAACTATCTATTGATGCAGTAACCTAATCTGCTTTTCCTTCAGGTTGTCATAATTCATATCTTTTGACAAGTTATAGGTCTATTGCTTTTATATAAGCTTTTTAACGTGCTATATTTATATAATAATACAAACAAGTCCGCCCTTACTGTCATTGACAATTTTCTGCATGGTATCCTGAAGTTTTACCTGACTTTCTTCACTGATTGCTGTTATTTTGCTTCGGATACCATCCTGCACCAGTTGTTCAATGGATTTACCGAAAATATTTGTTTCCCAGATACTCTCTCCTCTCTGGCTTCCCTCATCAATATATTTTATCAGATCTTTTGCCTGTTGCTCTGTTCCTACGATCGGAGCAATTTCTGTTTCTATATTTGCCCTGATCATATGAATGGACGGGCTCTTGGATTTTATTTTCACTCCATATTTATTTCCCTGTCTGATCACTTCCGGCTGCGCGATTTCAATTTCATCCAGATTTGGAACAACTACTCCGTACCCGGTTCCCCGTACGGATTCCAGTGCTGCCTGTACTTTCACATATTCTTCTTTCATATGTACCAGTTCCCGCATAGTATGGATTAATTCATACTCGCTTTCCATTTTAATTCCACTCATCTGACTGAGCATCTGGTAATAATATTCATCCTTGATTCGTATTCTGACTTTTACTGTTCCATCAGATAAGCCCACATCTTCCAGAAGTGAATCCTGCACATATGGTCCTGATAATTGTATAAATTCCTTTGTGATATCACGAATATGCTGCATTTGCTTCATTTTCTCCCTGATCTGGGTAAGAAGCTGTTGCTTTAACTCGTGATCCATCGGGAGCATTTCTACCCATCGCGGGATGAAAAACTGAATCTGGCTAACTGGAAATTCATATAAAACTTTTTCCAAAATACGGGTGATATCCTCTTTTCTTAACTGATCGCAGTTTACTGTTAAAGCGGTGACCTGATGTTTTTGCTGAATTTCTTTTGCTGTCTTTAAAGCCTCATCTTTATACGGCATCTGCGAATTGACCAGGACAATAAATGGTTTCTGCTGTTTTTTTAGTTCTTGTATCGTCTTCTCTTCTGCTTCCACAAAATTTTCTCTTGGCAGTTCACCGAAACTTCCATCGGATGTAATTACGATTCCTATTGTGGAATGTTCTTCAATTACTTTCTGAGTTCCGATACGGGCTGCTTCCCGAAATGGAATTGCCTGTTCAAACCAGGGAGTTTTTATCATTCGCTCTTTGCCCTCTTCAGTATGTCCGGAGGCGTCTTTTACCAGAAATCCCACACTGTCGATCAGGCGTATCTTTACTTTCTGGTCTTCTCCAAGAGTGATGGGAATTGCTTCTTTGGGAATAAATTTTGTTTCTACGGTAGTAATGATCTTTCCTGATCCGCTCAATGGAAGCTGATCCCTGATTTCTGCCTGACGACTCTCTGACATCTGCGGTAATGCCACGACTTCCATAAATCTGCGTATAAAAGTAGATTTTCCTGTACGGACAGGTCCTACGACCCCTATGTATATATCGCCCCCGGTGCGGGCCTGAATATCACGGTACACCTGAAAATTTTCCATAAAAATAGCCCCCTTGCATATTTACACATAACGTTCATGTATTGCTATAAAATATGCAGAAGGACTTCCTGTTATTCCTATAAAAACAGGCCTTGCATTGCCTACAAAACAATGCAGGACCTGCTCTTTTAAATTGTTACTGATCACTCTGTGCCCAGTACAGCGAAAACTTCAGTATATTCAAACACACAGCCTGATATACTTGCATAACCACACTACAGCATTAGATATTAAGTCAAAATTTCTTCTATCAATAAGAATCATTGTGCAGCAGATGATGTTCTTTACCTTTAAGCAATCCGTTGTAGAGTTCGAGAACTAACGGATTCTCATCGGATTTCTTGATAATAGTAGTATTATCTGCATTATACAGCCCCTTAGCTCTTAAGAACTTCGTTCTGTCACCGGCTCTTGTCGGCTGTCCGCCACCCATGATACATCCACGACGACATGCCATAACTTCGATCAGATGATATTCTTTCTCTCCATTCTTAACCTGATCCATAACTTTTCTTGCATTTGCAAGTCCGCTGGCAACGCAGATATTGAGGTTCATACCCTCATATGGAACTGTAAATTCCTTGATGCCATCATCTCCACGAACGCCACATTCTGCGATTTCATGCATGGATTCTTTGCTGTGATCTGGTGTGAGTCGACGAAGTACTGCCTCTGTAACACCACCGGTAACGCCAAAGATAACACCACCGCCGGATCCGAATCCGAATGGCATATCACATGCTTCCGGATCGAGAGCTGCAAAATCAATACCGAAGTTATCGATCATACGGAGTAATTCTGTAGTTGTGATAACAATATCTGTATCCTGTTCGCCATCTGTAAAGCTATTCGGACGGATTGCTTCTGCTTTCTTTGCTGTACATGGCATAATAGAAATCATAACGGTTTTTTTGCCTGCTGCATGTTCCGGTTCACGGAAATATTCTTTGATTACTGCAGAAAGCATTCCCTGTGGTGAACGGCATGTAGAAAGATTTGGAATGTAATCTTTGTACTGGTCTGTAATAAATTTTACCCATGCAGGACAGCAGGATGTAAGAAGAGGAAGTTTCTCGCCTTTCTTAATCCGGTCGAGGAATTCGGCACTTTCTTCCATGATAGTAAGGTCAGCACTGAAAGAAGTATCATAAACTTCATCAAATCCCATTCTGTGAAGCGCATTAACAATCTTACCCATTACACTCTTACCTTTGGTAAGTCCATAGTGGTCGCCTACCGCTACACGTACCGCCGGAGCAACCTGTGCAACTACACGGATATTTGGATCAGCAAGTGCTTCCCAGGCCTCATCCATATGCGTTTTAATGGAAATTGCACCGGTCGGGCAGAATACACGACACTGTCCACAGTTTACACACTCTGTTTCTGCAATTTTCTTATTAAATGCAGGCATTACCATAGCTTCTGTTCCACGAAATGCGAAACCTAAAGCACCGATTCCCTGAAGCTCCTCGCAGGCACGCACACAGTCACCACAGAGAATACATTTGTTCGGATCACGTACCAGAGACGGAGAACTTGTATCCAGTTCATGATGTTCTCTGGTATTCTCAAAACGAATATTCTGTACACCCAGACGATGTGCCAGTTCCTGTAAAATACATTCACCGCTCTTAACACAGGTTGTACAGTCGCGGCAATGGGCTGCCAGAAGCAGTTCAACAATCAGTTTTCTGTATTTTTTGATACGTCCGGAATTCGTATAGATTACCATTCCGTCTCGTGGTTCTTCGGAACAGGAAGCAAACGTCTTGCCTCTGTCGTCCTCTACTGTACATAAACGACAGGCACCAAAAGTGGATACCTCTGAGTGGTAGCACAGTGTCGGAATATTGATCCCTGCCTTACGGATGACAGACAGAACATTTTTTTCATCGGTAAATTCTACCTTTCTACCGTCAATTATCATATGGCCCATAGTGTATCCTCCCTTCTATGCTTCCACGTATACAGCATCAAAGTTACAGTTATCTTTGCAGGCACCGCACTTGATACAGATATCGTTGTTAATGTGATGTGGATGTTTGATCTTACCTGAGATTGCACCTGCCGGACAGTTCTTCGCGCATTTGCCGCAGCCGATACAGAATTCAGGGTTAATGTGGAACTGACGAAGTGCTGTACATACTTTTGCACGGCATTTCTTGTCGCGGATATGTTCCTCATATTCATCACGGAAGCGTTTGAGAGTACTGATTACAGGAAGAGGTGCACTCTTTCCAAGTCCGCACAGAGCCATGTTCTGAACCATATTTGCAAGTTCTTCCAGTTCATCCAGGTCGGACATCTCGCCCTTTCCTGCTACAATTCTCTCCAGGATCTCAAGCATACGCTTGGTACCTTCACGACACGGAACACATTTACCACAGCTCTCACGCTGAGTAAAGTTCATGAAGAATCTGGCAACTTCTACCATACAGGTATTCTCGTCCATAACTACCAGACCGCCGGATCCCATGATCGCGTCTAATTTCTTAACAGAATCAAAGTCAAGAGGTGCATCTAACTGGTCAAGGATCAGACATCCGCCGGACGGACCACCGATCTGAACACCCTTAAATGCAGCACCACTCTTTAAGCCGCCGCCGATATCATAGATAATGTGACGGAGCGTGGTTCCCATAGGTACTTCAATCAGACCTGTATTCTCGATAGAACCAGTCAGTGAGAATGTCTTTGTTCCAGGGCTTCCCTCTGTACCGATGGTACGGAACCAGTCAGCTCCTTCAAGAATGATTTTCGGTACATTGGCATAAGTTTCTACGTTATTAAGAACTGTAGGTTTACCCCACAGACCTTTCTCTACAGTACGAGGTGGTTTTACACGAGGCATACCTCTGTTTCCTTCAATAGATGCGGTAAGAGCAGAACCTTCACCACATACGAAAGCACCGGCACCTCTGTTGATATGTAAATGGAAGTTTACGCCGGAATTTAAAATATTATCACCTAACAGGCCGTATTTTTCCGCCTGTTCAATCGCCATTTTCAGTCTCTTTACAGAAAGAGGATATTCAGCACGAACATAAATATAACCGTCTTCTGCACCTACTGCGTAAGCTGCGATGGTCATACCTTCAATCATCTTATATGGATCGCCTTCCATTACGGAACCATCCATAAATGCACCAGGATCACCTTCATCACCGTTACATACTACATAACGGGTTTTTTCTGCCTGACGGGCAACCTGGGACCATTTCTTACCTGCTGGGAAGCCTGCACCGCCACGGCCACGAAGACCGGATTTCGTCACTTCGTCAATGACTTCCTGAGAAGTCATTCCTCCCAGTACTTTTGCAAGGGCCTGATAGCCGCCCACTGCGATATATTCATCAATGGATTCTGCATCGATCTTACCACAGTTTTCCAGAACGATACGTGTCTGCTGATTCAGGAACGGAATGTCATCCGGATGTGGACAGACAGTGTCATGATCCTTATAGAACAGTCTCTCTACCGGTTTTCCTTCCAGAATAGTTTTCTCTACAATTTCTTTACAGTCTTCCGGCTGTACATGTACATACTGATAATCGTACGGTTCGATTCTCATCAGAGGTCCAAGTTCGCATAAGCCCTGGCATCCTGTTTTGACTACGCCTACATGAGGCACGTCTTTCTGCATCTCAACGGTTACACCGTCAATTCTCTCACAGAGTGTTGCCATCTCATCATAAATCTTCTGGGCACCGGATGCGATACATCCTGTCCCTGAACAGACAAGAACGCGACAGGTGTAGGATTTGATCTGTTCATTTACCTCTGCCTGTTTGTTTAACAGGTCGTCCCTGCTCTTAATACTCATACGCACTCACCTCTCAATTCGTTCAAAAGTTCAACTGCTTTCTCAGGTGTCATTTTAGGATGTACTTCATCATTTACAGTCAGTGTCGGTGCAAGTCCGCATGCACCAAGACAGGATACGGTCTCTACTGTAAAAAGCATATCATCTGTGGTATGTTTCTTATGACTTAATCCCAGTTCTTTCATTAACGCCTCTTTTACAGGCATGGATTTTCTTACATGGCAGGCTGTACCATCACATACTTTAATGATATATTTTCCTTTCGGCTCAAAGGAAAAGTTCTCATAGAATGTAGCGACACTGTAGGCCTTAGCCTCTTTTACTCCGATTTCGGCAGCTACATAAGTCAGCAGTTCTCCCGGCAGGTAACGGTATTCTGCCTGAATATCCTGCATGATCGGAATCAGCGATGCCGCTGTACGTCCGTAGTGCTCGATAATCTCATCCGCTTTTCTGTAATAAGACTGGTCTAACATTCGGTTCCCTCCTTAAAAATATGTTTTTTGATTTCCACGCAGCTTTAGTTATTTTCAACATATGTGCTGCTGATATTATACAATATATGGTTAATTTATACAATATCATTTTTGCAATTTTCTGAAATTTATTTATTATTATCTTCTATAGATTTATATTGTTTGTTAATGTTTGGAATTAAAAAGCAATTTCTTTAACGGGTGTGTTAAATAAAAAACATGACATTTTTACCATTATTTGATATATTTTTAGTGTAGAAAAAGCGCGGAAATAAATATAATAGGAGATTAACAAAATATGAGAACTCTTGACACACCCGTAAAACAGATCCGGCGTAAGATTTTTGCAGAAGTTGCAAAGCTTGGCTTTCAGTCTACGGATGCATCTCTGATCCACGATATTGAGGCAATTCCCTATAATATCGTACAAGAGCGTGCACAGTATCGTGAAAGTATTTACCGTGAACGTGCCGTAGCCAGCGAGCGTGTGCGACTGGCAATGGGACTTTCTTTACGTCCTGAAAACAAAGCTGTTCATCTGACTGCCGGAGTTGAGGCTTCTAACATCGATGAGAAATATTATGAACCGCCGCTTATGCAGGTGATTCCTTCTGCATGCTCAGCCTGTCCTTCTAATATGTACGAAGTCAGCAATATGTGCAGAGGATGTGTTGCTCATCCATGTATGCAGGTCTGTCCTAAGGGTGCGATTTCCATGGTAAATGGTAAGTCACATATCGATCAGTCGAAGTGCATTAAATGCGGAAAATGCAAGTCTGTCTGTCCATATGATGCCATTGCCCAAAAAAAACGTCCATGTGAACGCGCCTGTGGTGTAAAAGCCATTGAAAGCGATGAACAGGGACGTGCACAGATTAACCAGAGCAAATGTGTTTCCTGTGGTATGTGTATGGTAAGCTGTCCTTTCGGAGCTATTTCTGATAAATCTCAGATTTTCCAGCTTGCGCATGCGCTTCGTGAGGGAAATGAAATTATTGCTGAAGTTGCACCTGCTTATATCAGTCAGTTTGGTGATGACGTGACACCTGGAAAGTTCCATGCAGCTTTAGCGGCACTTGGTTTTACCGATGTATATGAAGTTGCACTTGGTGCAGATATCGGTGCAATCAGCGAGGCGCATCATTATGCAAATGAAGTGGCTACCGGACATCTTCCATTTTTACTTACTTCCTGCTGTCCTTCCTGGTCTATGCTTGCCAAGAAGCAGTTCCCTGCAATGATCGACAATATTTCCAGAGAGCTGACTCCGATGGTTGCAACTGCAAGAAGTGTCAAAAAAGAGCATCCGAATGCAAAAGTCGTATTCATCGGACCTTGCGCAGCCAAAAAATTGGAAGCAATGCGTACTTCTGTTCGAAGTGATGTTGATTTTGTTATTACGTTTGAAGAATTGTGGGGACTTTTTGATGCAAAAGAAATTAATCCGGCTGAAATAGAGCCATCTGCAAGTCTTCATAATGCTACTGCAGCCGGACGTGGATACGCAGTTGCCGGAGGTGTTGCCGGTGCGATCGAAGCATGTCTCAAGGAATACTATCCGGATGTACCGGTTCATATTGAACATGCAGAGAGTCTTGCAGAATGTAAAAAGATGTTGACACTCGCAAAGGTTGGCAAGTTAAATGGATGTATGATCGAAGGCATGGCCTGTCCGGGAGGATGCATGGGTGGTGCCGGAACAAATGCACCGTTTGCAAAAGCTTCCAAAGCATTAAAGAGCTATCTTGCTTCTTCCACCGAGAAACTTCCTGCAAAGGAACTGGAAGACCTTGAATTGAACTAAATTTCTCAATCTTATTTTGCTATTTAAACTGCATCAATAACTACTTCGCAGATTTGGTTGAACTTTTAGAAAAAAGGCGAAAACGTTGTCTCGGAAGTTCTTTCCATGGAACAGCGTTTTCGCTTTTATACTTTTTGTATATTTTTTGAATTGTCAGGCAGATAAAATCATCCGCTTTTGTTATTTGGTCTGATTTGGTTAAATAGTCTTATGTTCATGTTCCTCGTGAAAATGTTTATATTTTTCAATGAACATTAAGAGAAAACTTATCGTAAGGAACACACAGGATACCCAGATCATTCTTGTTCCGAAATGGATAGAGAGATTTCCACCGATACCGGCTCCCAGTGCAAACATAAAGATGATTCCAAAATAATACATCGCCTGCTCCATCTGTTTCGGCTTCTTTTCACGGAAGTATCCGGATAAAGCCGCTGTACCACTGCGAAGGTTTCCAATGCACATAGTGCTTGCATATGAATATCCGTTTACTTTTCGGAAGGACTGTACCTGCATCGCACAGGCAAAAGATGCCATTGCGTTTGCCAACATATTATATTCTGTAGGTATAAAGCCAACAATAAATAAAATCAGGATTTCTGCTGCAAGGATTCCCTGTCTCCAGTGAAGTTTTCTGGCATATTTAAATTTTCCCTGTATTTTCTCGGCAACCCATACACCCAAAGCAAAGAAAATGATAGGAAAGAAATAACTCAATCCTGCCATCCACTGCCCTGCCATAAAATGCTGGCTCATAAGTACTACGTTTCCTGTCTGGGCATTACAGAATACCTCATCTCTGGCATTATAGGTATAAGCATCCTGAAATCCTCCTGACAAAGACAGAAAGGCACTGTTTAAAAAAGCCTCCGACATCTGTATGTCGTGATGATTATGATCTTTCATGATTTACCCCGTTCAAGTTTATTTGCCACTGTTTCACAGCGACCTTTATTCTTTTACCGTTTATTTATGTTATACATTTGTAGGTTAAATGTAAAAGATATAATTCGTATTGTCGTATATATGAATATTATATATTAAGCTTTATTATACTCTGCGGAAAATTCAGTATCGATTCAGTAACTAAAAAAACATGTCCTATAAGCATTGACTTAAAAACCCAATATAAAACATTCATATTTTATGAGAATTGCGGAAGCTGCTTTGTAGCGGAGCAATTCGTAGATATAAAGTTAGGGGCAAAAGACCTTTTGTCCCTAACATCTTTTATTGTATAAAGCAACTTCCATATACTGTATATTACAGCATATGGAAGTTATCTGTAACTGTAAAATCATTGAATGTTTACAGTCGTTTTTGTTTCATTATAGTATCCGTCCGATTATTTATCTCCATGCTCTTTGAGGTAATCGGCTTTTCCCATTTCATAAAGGTTTTTACCTTCTGAGTCAATGATAACTACAAGAGGCATATCCTCTACATATAATTTACGAAGTGCTTCTGCGCCGAGATCTTCATATGCGATAAGCTCAGCTTTCTTGATACATTTAGCAAGAAGTGCACCTGCGCCGCCGATAGCTCCGAAGTATACGCCATCATATTTCTTCATAGCATCTACTACTTCCGGAAGGCGGGCACCTTTTCCGATCATTCCTCTTGCTCCGACAGACATCATTGTCGGTGCATAGGCATCCATACGTCCGCTGGTTGTAGGGCCTGCAGAACCGATAACTGCACCTGGTTTTGCAGGAGTCGGTCCTACATAATAGATGGTCGCATCTGTAGGATCAAATGGGATTTTTTCGCCTTTGGCAAGAGCTTCACACATTCTCTTATGTCCTGCATCACGTGATGTATAAATAGTACCTGTTAATAATACCTGATCACCTGCATGGAGAGTTCTTGCCAGCTCTCTGGTAAGTGGAAGGGTAATTTTCTTTCTTTCCATCTTAGATCACCTCCGATTTATGACGGGTTACATGACAGTTGATATTGACTGCACATGGCATACCTGCAATATGAGTCGGCATTGTTTCGATATTCAGGCCGATGGCTGTTGTCTTTCCGCCAAATCCCTGAGGTCCGATTCCGAGTTTGTTTACTTTTTCAAGCATCTCTTTCTCAAGATCTGCATAGAATGGATCTGAGTTCTGAGAATCTAATGGTCTCATAAGAGCTTTCTTTGCAAGAAGCGCACATTTATCAAATGTACCGCCGATACCAACACCAACTACCATTGGAGGGCATGGGTTAGGACCTGCTGTCTCTACTACTTCAAGGATAAAGTCCTTGATTCCCTGCAATCCTGCGGATGGTTTGAACATACGGATCTGACTCATGTTCTCACTTCCGAAACCTTTCGGTCCTACTGTGATCTTAACTTTATCGCCAGGAACGATTTCTGTGTAAATCATAGCCGGTGTATTGTCCCCTGTGTTTCCACGGCGTACCGGGTCTTTTACTACAGATTTTCTTAAATATCCTTTGTCGTATCCGCGGCGTACACCTTCATTGATCGCATCGGTGAGATCTCCGCCAACAAAATGTACATCCTGTCCTATTTCAAGGAATACACATGCCATTCCTGTATCCTGGCAGATCGGCACGTTCTCGTTATCTGCAATATCAAAATTCTCAATAATATTGTCAAGGATACCCTTGGCAATCTCTCCGTCTTCGCATGCGCGGCATGTTTTGATCGCACATTTTACGTCTTCCGGAAGATGTTCATTTGCTTCGATACAGAGTTTTTCGATGACATCTGTAAGTCTGCTTACTTCTACTTCACGCATTCTGGTAAGCTCCCTTCTTTCATTTGGGGATATTCACCGGGAGGTGACATATCCCTTTTGCATTATATCAAAGGCTCCCGGTACCGGTAATCCCTTATCGATACCGGGAGCTCTTTTTTACATTCTGAGTATCTTATTAGCGCTGTTCGTGACGAGCGTATTTTGGAAGCAGTAATGGAGATACCTTATCAGTATGTACGCCTGCTTTATCCAGTTCTTCTGCATATTTGTAGATATGGTCGAGGTTCATTTCACCAAGCTCTACGTTCTTGCATTTTGCAGCTGCTTTTTTACCGGCATTTCTTCCAAATACGATTACATCCAGAAGAGAGTTACCCATCAGTCTGTTTCTTCCGTGGATTCCACCTGCGGCTTCTCCTGCAACTAACAGGTTTGGAATTTCTTTTGTGAATCCGTCTCCGTTAATCTCAAGACCACCGTTCTGGTAGTGAAGTGTCGGATAAATAACGATAGGAACTTTTCTCATATCAATGCCGTAGTTCATGTACATACGGAACATAGCCGGGATTCTCTTTTCGATGGTTCCTTCGCCACCGAGGATCTCGATCATCGGAGTGTCAAGCCATACACCTTTCAGTCCGCCTGGAACTTCTACGCCGCGGCCTTCTTCGCATTCACGGATAACACCGGAAGCATTTACGTCACGGGTTTCAAGCGGATGAATATAAGCTTCTCCGTTTGCATTTACAAGCTGTGCACCAACGGAACGAACTTTCTCAGTTACCAGAGCACCCATGATCTGTGATGGATAGATTGCTCCTGTTGGATGGTACTGGATAGAATCCTGATAAAGAAGGGAAGCACCTGCTCTGTATCCAAGTACAAGTCCGTCTGCAGTTGCGCCATAATGGTTAGATGTCGGGAATCCCTGATAATGCATTCTTCCTGCACCACCTGTTGCGATTACAACAGTTTTGGCTCTTGCAACAGAATAATCTCCTGTTTCCATGTTAAGAAGAACTGCACCTGCAACCTGTCCTTTTTCATCTTTCAGAAGTTCAACAGCTGAAGTAAATTCAACTACCGGAATCTTAAGATTCAGAACTTCATCTCTGATGGTACGCATGATTTCTGATCCGGAATAATCCTTTGCAGCATGCATTCTCTTTCTGGAAGTTCCACCGCCGTGTGTTGTGATCATTGTTCCGTCTTCTGCCTTATCAAACTCAACGCCAAGGTCGTTCAACCATTTGATCGCATCCGGAGCTTCCATTACAAGTCTTTTTACCAGTTCCGGTTTTGCAGCAAAATGTCCGCCGCCGAAGCAATCCAGATAATGCTGTACAGGAGAATCGTTCTCTTTGTCAGCTGCCTGGATACCACCTTCAGCCATCATTGTATTGGCATCACCGATACGAAGCTTTGTAACGATCATAACGTCAGCACCTGCATTATGTGCTTCGATTGCACAGGAAGAACCTGCACCGCCGCCGCCGATCACAAGTACATCTACATCATAATCAATTTTTGTAAGGTCAATTTTTTCGTTGATCAGACGGCTTGTTGAATGAAGCATTTCTGCCAGTTCCAGAGGAGCATTCTGTCCTTTGTTCGGTCCTACTTTAATTTCTACAAACGCGTCTGGATTATAATCCGGATGGAATTTCTCAAGAAGAGCGTCTTTCTCTTCAGCTGTCAGACGTCTTGGCTCTGTTGCCATACGCTGTGCTCTTGTAGCCTCTACCTTTTTGATGGATTCCATCATATTTTCTGGATATGGTGCATACATGTTTTACGCCCTCCCTATTTCTCAATTTCTCTGTTGTTGTAAAGTTCCTGCATGTCTGTGATTGGTTTCTGCATGATCTGCTCGATCAGATCATCATATTTACCTTCGTGGATTTCTTCTACACGTTTCTCCAGATGTTCGCTCTTAGGCGCGATATATTTACCTGTGAGACGTCTTGCCAGAAGACCTACCATCGGATGGGAAATACCGGCCGGACATCTTACAGAACAGCATCCGCAGCTTACACAGTCGAAGGATTCCTCTGCACATTTTTCAAGTTCGCCTCTCTGTGCATATGCGATGTACTGCATTACATTTAAGTCCTGAGTACATGCTTTTGTACAGGCATTACATCCGATACAGCTGTAGATTTCCGGATAGAGTTCCATCATTACCTGCTGATTCGGTTTCAGGTCTTCGATGTTGTAGAGTCTCTTATCTGTAGGGAAGAACGGGATGCTTGCTACATACATTCCTTCCTGTACCTGTGTCTGACAGGCAAGACATGTTTTCAGCTCGTTTTCACCTTTGATTCTGTAGATTGTTGCGCAGGCTCCGCAGAATCCGTGTCTGCAGCCGCATCCTCTCTTTAATGTATAACCGGCATATTCCATGGCAGTCATAATTGTAAGTTCTGCAGGTACGCTGTATTTCTTACCGAAAAAATATACGTTTACCATATTCTTTTCCATTTGAGATTACCAGTCCTTTCTATATATATCATCTGTCGTCAGCAGCACATACAAGCTCGAATCCGCTACGCTACTTCTCGCTTGAGGGCGTTCGCCCTACAGAATGTTCTGTGAAAGAATGCTTATATGCAAGCATGACGCATTCCTTCACATCACTTTCTGCACTGCTCATTGCTTATCAATATTCTGCAGGTAATTCATCAATCTCGTCGCATCTGAATACCGGACCGTCTTTGCAGACGTATTTGGAACCGATATTGCAACGGCCGCATTTACCGATACCGCATTTCATACGAAGCTCCAGAGTTGTGTAAACCTGTTCTCTGGAGAAGCCCAGTTCTTCCAGTCCTGCAAGAACGAACTTGATCATGATCGGCGGTCCGCAGACAAGTGCTGTTTTGTTTGTATCGAATCCAATCTCTTTCAGATAAGAAGGAACGAATCCAACGTGTCCGTCCCAGCCTTCCTGTTCACGGTCGATTGTCAGATAAACATTAACTCCCTCTGCTTTCATCCAGACTTCCTGGATTTCTTTTAACTGTACCAGGTCATCTGCGGAACGGGAACCATAGAGGATATCTACTGTTCCGTAATCTGCACGGTTATCCAGTACATAGTTGATAACAGAACGAAGAGGTGCAAGTCCGATACCACCTGCGATAAACAGAAGGTTTTTACCTTTTAATTTATCTTCTACAGGGAAATGATTTCCGTATGGTCCACGGACTGTGATCTCATCTCCAACCTGAAGGCTGTGGAGATAATCGGTCAGTGCACCGCACTTCTTGATACTGAATTCCTGATATTCTTTATTTGTAGGTGAAGAAGTAATGGAAAACATACCTTCACTTACACCTGGTGCGCAGACCATTGCACACTGACCAGGCATATGTTCAAAAAGTTTTCCTCCTTCAGGAGCGTTTACACGGAATGTTTTAACATCCGGTGTCTCCTGACGGATATCTGTGATCACACCAACCTTCGGGATCAGTGTGTCTAATGTGTAGTTTTTATGGCAGGTACATTCGCTCATTATTTTTCACCTCCCTGATTTTCAAAAGCTTTGATGACTTTTACGATATTTAAGGATGATGGGCATTTCTCAACGCAGCGGCCGCATCCTACACATGAGAACATTCCATTGTTGTTTACCGGATAGTAAACAAGTTTATGCATGAATCTCTGACGGAAACGCTGCATCTGGCTATTACGGTTATTTCCGTGTGCCATCATTGTAAAGTCAGAGTACATACAGGAATCCCAGCAGCGGTAACGCTGTACGCCGTGTCCTGTGTCATAATCTTTGATATCATAGCACTGGCAGGTAGGGCATACAAATGTACAGGTACCACATGCCAGACATGGTTTATAAAGTTCTTCCCATACAGGAGAATTAAAACGATCCATGTAATCTTCCTGTCCCCATCCTTCCAGAGAAAGATTAGAGTACGGAAGCTTCTCTACGATTGCGCGGATCGCAGCTTTCTCTTCTTCTACTTTTGCTTCGTCAGCATCGTTGAGAAGTTCTGCAACTGCTTTTGTAAGGGCTTCCCCTTTCTCTGTAAGAGGTTTCCAGTAAAGCTCTCCCTCGATCATCCATGTTGCAACATCTGCAACAGGGTCTGCGCAGTCAATACCAAATACTTTACAGAAACAGCTTTCTTCCGGCTCATGGCATGCAAGTGCTACAATCGTACCATGATCTCTTCTGGCTGCATAGAAAGTATCGATCGGATCACTTAAGAATACGTTATCCAGTACTTTTACACCCTGGATATCGCAGGCTTTCATTCCGAACACAACAAAGTTCTTTTCCTGTAATGCCTGTGGCTCAATGGAGATATTCTTCTCCTCTTTTTTACAGGTGTAGAGGTTTTCACTCTGTGGAAAAAAAGCATCTTTTGGTGATTTTACAGTTTTTAAAGTATCAAGACAAACTTCTGCATCTTCGCTCCATGCTTTGAAGTTTACCTGATCACTGACTTTAACCGGTAAATATAAATCCTGATCTGCGGCAATCTTCTGGAATAATGCCTGCAGATTCTCTGCTGCTATCTTATACATACATTATCCCCTTTCTGCCACGATACTCGGCTCAACATCTTCAAATGTAAAGTTTGTAAGAGGTCCCTTGGATGTTGAATCCTCTCCTGCCTGATATTCACCATAGAATGTATCAATATCTTTGATAAATTTACGATTGAACAGGTGAAGCGGAATTCCCTGAGGACATACTCTGCTGCATTCGCCGCAGTCTGTACATCTTCCTGCCACATGGAATGCACGGATGATATGGAACATCTTCTCTTCGAAAGAGTCCACGTTTGCTTTCTGCGCACTGTCAAACTTATTGCTGTCGAATACACATTTACGGCAGCTGCATGCAGGACAGACATTACGGCAGGCATTGCAGCGGATACATTTGCTTAACTGGCTCTGGAAGAATGCAAATTTTTCTTCCGGGCTCATTGCTTCGATCTTCTCTACTTCTGCAAAACGATCTGCATCTTTTGTGTCTTTGGACTCACCGATAAGTTCATCATAAATCTTATGTTCTTTTCCTTTACATACGTGACATCTTTCAAGCATTGCATCTTTGTATGCACAGGTCTTTTCACCATAGATTGTCTGAATAGTCAGTGTTTCTGCCTCATCTGTGATCTCTGCACCGGAAATGCTTTCGATACCTTTGATTCCCTGTTTGCGGATTCTCTCGATATCCAGTTTTCCTTTACATCCAACACCAATGATATAAGCTTTCTCACGGTCTACACGATGCTCTTTGATCAGCTGATTAAAGCTGTATGTATCACATGGTTTTAAACAAACCAGTGTCTTGCCTTCCAGTTTGGAAGCTTCGATCATATATTTGCTTAAGTTTGCACCGCAGAATCCATTATATACAAAATCTTTCAGAGATTCTTCTGTTTCAAAGTAAGCCGGTTCCGGATTGTAAGGCAGATCTCCGGCTTTCCATCCCAGAACTCTTGCAACTGTACCGTCAGCAAGCAGTTCTTTTGCACGATTTATCAGCTCCTGCATCTTAAATCCTCCAATCTTACGTTCTTACCGAGTGAATGGATCTTCTCTACAAACTCATTCATAGTCTGGGAGAATTTCACACCTTCAGCAGCGGAAACCCATTCTACTCGTGTTCTTCCGTTTTCCACACCGATGTAGTCGAGCATGGAGAAAAGAAGCGTCATACGTCTTCTTGCGTAGTAGTTACCTGTGCTGTAATGACAGTCTCCAGGGTGACATCCACACATGATCACACCGTCAGCACCTTTTTCAAAAGCACGGAGGATGAACATTGGATTGACACGGCAGGAGCAAGGAACACGGATGATCTTTACATCAGCCGGATAAGAAAGACGGCTACTTCCTGCAAGGTCTGCACCTGCGTAACTGCACCAGTTACAGCAGAATGCTACAATCTTAGGTCTGAATTTTTCGTTTGTTTCTATCGACATATTGCATCTACCTCCGCGATAATCTGTCTGTTGGAAAAGCCTTGCAGATCCATTGCACCAGACGGGCAGGCTACTGTACATGCACCACATCCCTGGCAAAGTGCTGTGTTTACAACGGCTACTCTTCTTGTTTCACGGATACCGTGGTCATTTACTTCTTTATCTTCATAGGAAATTGCTCCATACGGGCAGACATTTGCACATGTAGAGCATCCATTACATAACAGCTCATCAGATTTAGCTGTACATGGGTTGGTTGTCAGCTTATCTTTTGCAAGAAGACCAATTGCCTTAACTGCTGCTGCACCAGCCTGTGCTACTGTCTCCGGAATATCTTTTGGTCCCTGGCAGACACCGGAAAGGAAGATACCTGCTGTCGGAGATTCTACCGGACGAAGTTTTGCATGAGCTTCTGTAAGGAAGTTATTGGTATCAATACTTGCTGTAAGCATGGTAGCGATCTTACGGACATCCGGATTCGGTTCAATGGCAGTTGCAAGAACAACCATGTCTGCTTTCTTAAGAATCTGCTTGTTATCGATCAGGTCAGATCCCTGTACAAGAAGACTTCCATCTGGCTGAGGAATTACTTTTCCTACCTGACCTTTGATGTAATTTACACCGTATTGCTCTACTGCTCTTCTATAGAACTCATCGAAGTTCTTACCTGGTGTACGGACATCAATATAGAATACGGTTACATTTGTATCAGGATATTTATCACGAATTAACATTGCATGTTTTGCAGTATACATACAGCAGATTTTGGAACAGTATGGTTTTCCTCTGTCATCAGAGCAACGGCTTCCGACACACTGGATAAATACAAGTTCCTTCGGAGCTTTTCCATCGGAAAGGCGCTCTAAATGTCCCTTTGTAGGACCTGCTGCATTCATGATACGTTCCAGTTCCAGAGATGTAATGACATCTTTGCTCTGGCTGTATGCATATTCATCGTATTTGTCAAGTTTGATCGTATCGAAACCGGTGGCAACTACGATTGCACCATATTTCTGTGTTACGATCTCATCCTGCTGATCGTAATCAACGGCACCTGCCTGACATACTTTGGAACATACACCACATTTTCCGGTTTTAAACTTGATACAGTTCTCACGATCGATAACCGGAACATTTGGGATAGCCTGTGCAAATGGAGTGTAGATAGCTGTTCTGTTATTTAATCCTCTGTTAAATTCATTCGGAATCTTTTTAGACGGACATTTTTCCTGACAGACACCACAGCCTGTACATTTGTCCATATTTACACTTCTTGCTTTCTTTCTGATATCAACAGTGAAATCACCTACGAATCCACTGACATGTTCTACTTCACTATATGTATAGATATTGATCTTCTCATGAGCAGCAGCCTCTACCATCTTAGGTGTGAGGATACATGCGGAACAGTCAAGTGTCGGGAATGTTTTGTCAAGCTGTGACATTCTTCCACCGATACTTGGAGTCTTCTCTACAATATCTACTTCATAGCCTGCATCAGCGATATCCAGAGCTGTCTGGATTCCGGCAATACCGCCGCCGATGATCAGGGCTCTCTTTGTAACACGGCTCTCTCCTGGCTGAAGAGGGGTGTTTAAGTTAACTTTTGCGATTGCTGCTCTGGCAAGGATCACTGCTTTCTTTGTCGCTTCTTCCATATCCTTATGAATCCAGGAACAATGCTCACGAATGTTTGCAATCTCCACCATGTATGGATTCAGGCCAGCTCTCTCTGCTGCCTTTCTGAATGTTGCTTCATGCATACGTGGAGAACATGAACAGACAACCACACCTGTCAGGTTCTTTTCTTTGATGGCTTCCTGAATCTTAGCCTGACCTGCTTCTGAGCACATATACTGGTAATCTTCCGCATGAACGACACCCGGCTCTTTGGCAGCTAATTCAACTACTTTTTTTACATCTACCGTAGCGGCAATATTACTTCCGCAATGACAGACAAATACACCAATTCTCTGCACGCTGGCTTACCTCCTGTATCTTCTGAATGCACTTACCAGAAGCTGCTGTGGCACTTCCGGATCAAGAAGCTGTGGAATCTCATCTGCTGTCAGGTAATCTCCGCCTTTCTGGCGGACAACCAGCTGTCTTGCAGCGTCAATGATCTTTCCAGGTTTTACATCTCTTGGACAACGCTCTACGCAGGCAAAGCAGGAAAGGCATTTCCAGAGTGATTTTGAATTGGCAAGTGCTTCGATATCTTCGTTTACAACATAGGATACAAACTGATGTGGCTTGATATCCATTTCATTGAAGGAAGGACAGGTAGCAGAACATTTTCCACATTTCATACATTTCAGCGGATTGGTTCCTGAGATTTCTTTAATCTTCTCTGCTGCTGAATGATTGTCTCTCATTTCGCCACCTCCTCTTTTACTCCGAGGGCTTCTGCAAGCAGCTCTGTGAAATAATATACAGGCAGGTCGCTGGAAGCATTTTTATTTAAATTATATTTACACAATGGACAGGCTGTGATCAGCATATCAGCTCCAAAGCCTTTCGCACTGTCTTCGATTTTCTGACACATGTTCTGGGACATTTCTTTTTCCTTAAGAGAAATGTAACCGCCGCAACATTCGTTTCTGTATGGATAGACGACCGGTTCTGCGCCAAGTGCACGGATGAAATCTTCCATGATCGTCGGATTCTCAGGATCATCAAATGCCATGATCTTGCCCGGGCGTAATAAGAGACATCCGTAATAAGCTCCGATTTTCTTTCCTGTAAGCGGATTTACCACTTTCTCTTTCAGCTTGTCAAAGCCAACCTTATCGCGAAGTACTTCCAGATAATGGAGTACAATGGTCTCCCCTTCGTAAGGCTCTTCAAGCTGCATATAATTGTTTGCTCTGGTGCGGATATCTTCCACATTTTTCATATCATCATTGACACGTTTGATCACGTGATGACAGGCAGAACAGATTGTCACCAGATCCTGGCCTTTTTCTTTGGCCTGATTAAGAGCACGTACGGAAGAAAGTTTTGTGGCAATTTCATCTGTTCCCAGTGGATATACACCTCCGCAACACTGCCAGTCTTCAATCTCTTCCAGTTCAAACCCAAGTGCTCTGGCGCTGGCTCTGGCATATTCGTCCAGATCTTTCGCCTTGTTTCTCAGGGTACAACCCGGATAATAACTGTACTTCATACTTAACATTATCCTTTCTTAGTTGTTCAGGTAAATAGTAAATACTGTCTTATCACTTATCTGATTAAGTTATATAACTCATATAAAAACCAAGATAAGCTTTGTCTTTTTTTTAACAATAAATAGACAAAAATATAAACCAAGACTAATACGATTACTTTTTATATCTTTTTTGAGACATAGAAAAATAAAAGAGTTCGCACACCCTTCCTCCGCATTAAAGGAGTGTATCAGCTCGATTTCCGATATATATCATATCATATTGATAACATTTTAACAAGTGGTTTTTGATAATTTTTTTAAATAAAATAATTTTGCTCTGATTTTTTATTTCGGATACCAGAGTCAAAAGCATCACGTTCTCATGACTCTGGTATCTTGTTTTATAGTTAATCAAGATTAATCTGGGCAATAATTTCTTTCAGTGCATCTGCACTCTTTTTCAGCTGTTCGATTTCAGTTTTTGTCATTCTCATTGGAACTTTACCCTGTACACCGTTTGGTCCTACTAAGGTTAAGGTACTTAAACATACATCTTCGATGCCATACTCTCCGTGCATCATAGTAGATACTGTGGAAATGGATTCTGAGGAAGCTACCAGAAGGCTGCAAAGTTTGCATACAGAAGAAGATACCGCATAGAAAGTTGCACCTTTCTTGGAGATGATCTCGCCGCCTGATTTCTGTACATACTGAAGCATTGCTTCTTTGTCGATCGGCTCGATATCTTTTCCGAGTTTCTTCTCCAGATCATAGTATTCATCTACACTTACGCCGGAAATATAGGCTCCTGACCACGGAATAAAGGATGTATCGCCATGCTCGCCAAATACATAAGCATGAATGTTGCTCTGTGCAATCTGGAAATGCTCGGATAATCCGCAGCGCAGACGTGCCGAGTCAAGAATTGTACCAGAACCAAGGATCTGATTCTCCGGAAGTCCGGAAATCTTGGTAAATACATAAGTCATGATATCAACCGGATTACTTACGATCAGATAAAGAGCGTTTGGCGCTGCTTTTACGATCTCCGGTGTAATAGACTTGAGAATATTTACATTTGTCTGTGTAAGTTCAAGTCTTGTCTGACCTGGCTTACGGGCAATACCGGAAGTGATGATAACGATGTCAGAGTCTTTGGCATCTTCATATTCACCGGCAATGATGGAAATAGGATCTCTGAAACAGGTTCCCTGAATGATATCGAGAACTTCGCCTTCTGCTTTCTGTTTGTTGATATCGATCAGAACGATCTCAGATGCGATATCCTGGCTTGATAAAGTGTACGCGATAGTAGAACCGACACTGCCTGCTCCAATGATAGTAATTTTACTGCTCATAATCTTAATACTCCTTTTCTCCTAACAAAATTGACTCCTAAATGATAACATATTGTCAACTATTTAACAAGTGGTTTTAGAATATTTTGTATAAAAATCTGCACAATTTTATGAGGTAGAAGATTTGTGGTGCTCAAAAAATTTTAGCAGTGCTGAAAATTTGATATTTTTTTAACGTGAATTTAACCAAATCAGGTAAAAATCCAATAAATAAAAGAGGCGGACATTTACTGCCCGCCTGACTTTTAAACGTCACATGAATTAATTTTTAAATCTTCTTTTTCTGTATTTCTTAATAAACGACTCAGACTTTCCGGTGTCATATTAAGATAAGAAGCGATATCTTTTTTGCTTACTGTTCCTATAAGATCCGGATACATTTCTGTAAAGTACCGATATCTGTCCTCGACTTTATTGGAAGTGAGAACTTTTTCATATTCCATACTCTTGATTGCAGTAATTCCTATCATCCGATTGCATGCAAGTGCAATTTCCTGACTGGTTTGTGCCAGATTCCTGAGGCAGTCAACCGAAGTAGAGATCAGTTCACAATTTCTGACTGCCTCTACGGTCAGCAGGGAAGTCATATTTCTGTCCAGATTCGCTATTCCCGTAACCGGTTCTCCCGGAAGATGTGTAAAACAGTGGATTCTGGTTTTTCCCTCCTGCTCCAGAGCATAATAAGCCTTTACTACTCCTCCATGCTGATATAGAAAAGAAACTTCCGAAACTTTATCATTCTCCCTGATCAGAATATCTCTGGCTTTTAATGTCCACTTTCTGGAATTCCTGCATATTCACTAGATTCAGTAAAGCTTTTTATACATTGAATTATTTTTGAATCTTCCGAATAGCCTCCTACTTTCTGTAAGTAATGAGCCAGATTATCATACTTTTTATTCAAAAAAATTGGGATAAATTTTCATTATTACATAGTTTTGCCAATTTATTAATTTCGGTGCTGTTCAGACCATATGCCGTTGCATATGCCCAATTACCATTTTTTAATGTACTGATGCATATATTAACAAATTTATCTGCAGTTTCACTCATAGAAATTTCTTCTACATTCCCTTGATAAGAAGTAAGTAAGCCTGCTAAGATTTCTCTCGCCTGTTCTGTTTTAGTGGTATTATTCCAATAATTTTTCCATCCTTCATAGCCTCCATAAATTAAATCACTTGAATTTTCTATAAATTCATCAAGAAAACTTGAGTCATAATTAGCAACCATCGTCACACTACTGGGGATTGTTATATTTGTTAATCCACTACATCCATAAAATGCATGGTTCCCTATACTTATTACACCTTGTTTTATAATTAACTTTTTTATATCTTTAGCAGAATAGTGCCATGGTGTAGAATAACTACTATTAAAAGAATCCATCTTCCCATTTCCACTAATTGTCAATGTCCCATCTTTAAATTCCCACTTTAAATTTTCTCCACATGTTCCAGATATTTGCGAAGCTGTGGCTGATACTGCATTATTTTCTTCATCTAATTCTTTTTCCTGAGAATTCTGTTCTTCTTCCAATCCGCCAGAGAACTGCTCTTCTTCCGTAATTTCATTATTGTCGGAAAATCCCTCCGAAATATCATCCGCTTCCGGCGTATTTTCTCCCGAAGTTTCTTTTTCATTCTGCTTTTCAAAATCATTGCATATTTCAACTCCGGCTCCATCCGAAAAATCTGCTCCGTATGCTATTCCTGCCGATTGTAAGAACAACACGCCCGACAACACCAGTGCCATCAATTTCTTCTTCATACATTTCATCCTCCTGTTTTCTCTCATCAATGTATTTTCTTTCCAATACGTCGACTCGTTTTTAATGATGTATGATATTTTCAATTTTACCATATTCCTGAAATAATATCTGTTCACGTTCTTGATATATATCAAACTTTTTGATTTTATAGTGAAAATTTAATAAAAATTACAAAATAAAAGATTGAATGTCCGAAATTTAATTTTTTGAACATCCAATCTTTTGAATTCATGATAAATTAAAATGATGAACCAGAGCACAGATTTTGGTTCTTACATTAGTTTTTCCAGGCTCTTTCCAGCCTCTGAAAAGTCGATGAATACTTCACCTCAATAATATTTTTTCATCTGGATCCTCTAATTCTTTAAGTCTGCCAATATTTTCCGTAATTTACTTCCATAATCCTTCCCCGCTGCCCAGCCACCACCGTAAGGATTCTCCTGAATTCCCAGCCATTCTACATAGGGGGCAGTCTCTCTTGTCACATAATCGAAGCGCTCATCTACGCATTCCTGATTCAGGTCATCTGTAGAGGCGTATGCTTTTAAGTGCTGAACCTGGGCGCGGATTCCGGTTCTTACATCAGGGAAAGCAATTCCTTTTACGCCATTCCCGGTCGTTCCAAGACCTGCAAAGTTAAACTGAGTGATCTCGGCATCCCCGCCGTAAGTCAGCCATCCGGTCTCAAGCATTGACTGTGCAAAGACAACCTCGCCGCGCACGTTTTCCGCATTCGCTTCTTCAATTATGATATCACAAAAAGTTTCAATGTCAGGTGCACCGCCTTCACTTAATTCTTCAGACGGATAAGTACAGCCCTGACTATTATATAAAGAACACATTTCATCGGCTGATACAGTTGTACCACCCATGATTGTATAATATCCGTAAGTATTATCCGTCGGGTCTTCACCGGAAATTGCATCCAGGCCTTCCAGGCTCTTTGGCTTGGAAAGCTGTCCTTCCTGGGAGTGGTCTACTTCATTCCCAGATTCCAGACTATTTTCCTGCACAGCGGCTTCTTCACTGGCACATATATTCAAAGGCATCCCCATCAGAAGAATTCCCATCACGCCTGTTACAAGGCAACATTTTTCTAATTTTCTTAACATAATCATCCTCTATATATTTATAATCACAACTCATCTCTCATGGGCCCTGATTGTTCTGTTGATAACTGATTTGATTTTTTGAGTTACAATTAATAGATCTTTGTTCACATCTTTTCCATTATCACCTTGCAGCGTTTCCTGCAAAATGCAATGCCATAAGCCAGAATCTCATTTCTGCCATCATTTTGCAGAAATTCTTCATAGCTTCGATCTTTAATCTGCTTCATAGCTTTTTGGCAGGCTTTTTCCAGTCCCTGAAAGGTCGGGGAATACTTCACTTTGATAATAATCCCTGCATCTGGATTCTCTGGTTCTATATAAGTAACTGCTCAATCAGCTTTGTCTTATCAATATAAAAAAAACCAACTGACGAATCTCCGCAAAATCTTCAATTCCCACTGGCAGTTTAAGCATTTTAGAATCACTTCCTTTCGTTTCAGAACTTTAATGTTATCTGCCATTATCATAACACACGGTTACTTTTCCCACAAGGCAATGTCACACAAAAACTTCTCCTTGACAAGTCAAAAAGAACTCACCACATGGAATACCCAAAATCCCTGTAGTGAGTTCTTATTTATCCTATGTTTTATGCTTTAATCATCTGCAAAACCATGAATCAGCCATTAACTTTACGCATTGCAGCTTCTACTACATGTCCAACCAGTACGGAAGTTGTAACGCTTCCAACACCGCCTGGTACAGGTGTAATAGCATCTACGATCGGCTCTACTGCAGCGTAGTCAACGTCTCCGCAAAGTTTGCCTTCTGCGTTTACATTAATACCTACGTCGATTACTGTCTGTCCTTCTTTTACATACTCAGCTCCGACAACACCGGCGCGGCCTGCGGCCACGATGATGATATCTGCCTCACGTGCTACAGACGGCATATCTACAGTTCTTGTGTGGCAGATTGTAACAGTTGCGTTCTTCTTAACAAGCATCATTGCTGCCGGTTTACCAACAACGAGGCTTCTTCCGATTACTACTGCTTTCTTGCCTGTGCAGTCGATTCCGTAGTGATCAAGGATTTCCATACATGCCTGTGGTGTACATGGCGGGAAACCGATCTGTTTGCCGGTGAATACACCTGACATGGAAAGGTCTGTCATACAGTCAACGTCTTTTTCAGGAGCAAGTGCGTTCTCGATTACTGCCTGATCCAGATGTTTTGGAAGTGGACGGAATAATAATACGCCGTGAATCTTATCATCTTTGTTTACTTTATCGATTGTTGCAAGAAGTTCTTCCTGGGAAACATCTTCCGGAAGTAAGATCTTCTCACATGCAACGCCTAAAGTTTCGCAGCGTTTTGTAGCGCCTCTTTCATAAGAGATATCGCTTGGGTTCTCGCCTACACGGATGATACAGAGAGTAGGATTTACTCCTTTTCCCTGAAGCTCTGCTACGTTAGCTTTGATTTTCTCATTTAATGCTGCTGTTACTTCTTTACCTAATAACTGCTTAGCCATTGATTGTTTCCTCCCAAATTGCACTCATATTGTCTTTATATTATGATGCTAGGGTCAAAAGATCTTTTGACCCTGATATCATATTATTTCAATCTGCCAAGTACGCTGTTGAATGTATCATCTGCGATCTTTGTATATTTCTCAAGCATCGCATCTGCTTTTTTGTTTAATTCTTCTGCGTATTCTCTGTCAGCCATGGATTTTGTATTGATGTATACGTTCAGGCTTGCACCCTGTAATGCTGCTTTACAGAAAGCTGCGCCGACACCGGCATCGCTGATTGCAAGTTTGGATCCTTTTGCGCCGAACTCTACGATTAGTTCGATTGCTTCACAGCATTTCTCCATGATTTCCATAGGAACGGAGCATGCATCTTTTAATACGATTTCCATAACTCTTGCTTTTTCAGCTTTTTCTTCTTCTGTTTCTTTCGGCATTCCGTATGCTTTGGATAATGGCTCGAATACTTCTGCATCACGTTCGATCAGACGAAGGAAGTCTTTCTGTAACTGATCGCATTTTGCTTTTAATTCATACATTTCATCTTCTACAGCAGCATATTTCTTCTTGCCCACTGTAAGACTTCCTACCATGTTTCCAAGAGCTGTTCCTACAGCACCAACTAATGCAGATGCACCGCCGCCGCCTGGAACCGGAGCTTTGGAAGCTAAAACTTCAACGAATTCTGTACAAGTACTTGTTGAAAATCCCATCTTTTTCTCTCCTGCTTTCATTTATTTATTAAGCAGATATCAGATCTGCCTGTTTCAGAGAGTGCTCTCAAAGTATATCTATACATATAGGAACACTCTCCTTTTGTATTTGATAAAATTCAGTAAATTAGAACAGACCTGTGATCTTACCTGTTTCGTCTACGTCGATTCTCTCGGCAGCCGGAACCTTCGGCAGACCTGGCATTGTCATGATCTCGCCTGTAAGAGCTACGATAAATCCTGCACCGGCGGAGATTTTTAAGTTACGTACAGTAACTTCGAAATCTGTCGGAGCACCAAGTTTTGTCTGGTCATCTGTTAAGCTGTACTGAGTCTTAGCTACGCAGATCGGGCAGTTGCCGAAGCCAAGAGCCTCTAACTGTTTTGCCTGTTTCTGAGCGTTTGCTGTCAGGACAACTCTCTTACCACCGTAAACTTTCTGAACGATCTGGTTCAGTTTGTCTTCAATAGAACCTTCCAGTTCATATGCATAAGTAAAGTCGTTTGGCTC